>JACQTH010000249.1 GCA_016210935.1 Acidobacteriota bacterium
ATCACGGACGCCATACTGGGCGCGGCGAGCCTCGGCGACATCGGCCGGCACTTCCCTGATTCGGACGAGCGGTGGCGGGGCGCTTCGAGCCTCGACCTGCTTCGCCGTACGGTCGATCTCGTGGCGACACATGGCTTCGAGATCGCGAACGTCGACGCCACGGTGATCCTCCAGGCGCCGAAGATCCGGGACCACATCGACGCGATGCGCCAGCAGATTGCCGGCGCCCTGCGCGTCGACGAGGCGCGTGTGAGCATCAAGGGGAAGACGAACGAAGGCGTCGATGCCGTCGGCCGCGGCGAGGCGATTGCGGCGCACGCGGTGGCGTTGTTGTCGGAGCGGCGCGGATGAGAGTCCGATTCGCGCCAAGCCCCACGGGTCACCTGCACGTCGGGAACGCCCGGACCGCGCTGTTCAACTGGTTGCTCGCGCGCGGATCGGGCGGAACCTTCATCCTGCGGATCGAAGACACGGACGTCGAACGGTCGAGAACGGAATCGGAGCAGGCCATCCTCGAAGACCTCGAGTGGATGGGGCTTCACTGGGACGAGGGGCCGGACGTGGGAGGACGGTTCGGCCCGTATCGTCAGTCGGAGCGTCTCTATTTGTATCGCTCGTACGCCGAACGGCTCATTCGCGAGGGACGGGCGTACTACTGTTTCTGCTCGCCGCAGCAGCTCGAAGCCGAGCGAAAGGAACAGGTTCGACTTGGCCGCGCGCCACGCTACTCGGGGCGTTGTCGAGCGATCGCGCCGGCCGGCGCGCGGGCCCGGGTCGACGCGGGCGAAGCGGCCGTGGTCCGATTCAAGGTGCCCGACCAGGAACGTGTCGGGTTCACCGACATCGTCCGCGGTGAGATCAGCGTCTCCATCGATGTCATCGGGGATCCGGTGCTGCTTCGATCGGATGGCCATCCGGCGTACAACTTCGCGGTGGTCATCGACGATGCCCTGATGGAGATCACGCATGTGATTCGGGGCGAGGACCACATCTCGAACACGCATCGACAGGTGCTGTTGTACGAAGCGCTCGGCGTGACACCGCCGAAGTTCGCCCACCTGTCGCTGGTTCTGGGTCCGGATCACACGCCGCTGTCGAAGCGTCATGGCGCGACGTCCGTCGCGGAATTCCGGGCGAAGGGCTATCTGCCGGAAGCGCTGGTGAACTACCTCGCGCTCCTCGGCTGGTCGCCTGGGGAAGGGGAGGAGGTCCTTCCTGCCGCGGAGCTCGCGCGGCGGTTCTCGCTCGAGGCGGTCGCCCACAGCGCAGGGATCTTCGACGAGGAGAAGCTCGCGTGGGTGAATCGCCACTACCTCCGATCGGCGGCCCCGGAACGAATCGCCGCGCTCTCGATTCCCTACTTGCGGGCCGCAGGTTTCGCGACTGCACCGGATGCGCGCGGTCTCGAGTTCCTCGCGTCGCGCGCGATCCCGATGGTGACCAACTCGGTCGATCGCCTGGATCAGGCGCCGCGCCGCCTGCATTTCCTCTTCGAGTTCAAGCCATCGGTCTCGATTCAGGATTCCGATGTCGCCGCGATCCTGATCCATCCGGGTGCCACGCACGCCATCGACACGCTGGCATCGGAGCTCGAAATGATGCCGCGGTTGCTGACACGCGACACGTTCCGCGCGGCGGCGGCCCGCGTCAGAGAGCGGACAGGCCTGAAGGGCAAGGATCTGTTCCATCCGATCCGTGTCGCGCTGACCGGCGATGCGGGCGGACCCGAGCTCGATCTGGCTATTCCCGCGATCGATGCGGGCGCAGCGCTGCCCGCCGATGCTGGCATCGCGCCGATCATGGGGTGCCGCGAGCGGGCGGTGGCGTTTGCAGCCGCGTTGAGAGTGGACGGCAGATAGTTGGCAGTGGGCAGTGCGCTGTGCGCAGTAGGCAGTGTCATCCTTGAGAGCGGGCCGCGCGGCGGCGCGGCCCTTTTCCAAAGAAGCGCTGCCCACTGCCCACTGCATACTGCCCACTTCGTCAAATGCTCATTTACGGCATCAATCCCGTGCTCGAGGCGCTCCGCGCGGGGCGCGTCGC
>JACQTH010000250.1 GCA_016210935.1 Acidobacteriota bacterium
CGAGTCCGACTGGGTCGCGACGATTCTTGGCGATCGTGCGGCGGTCTTTCTCTACACGGGGCTGATCGCGCTCGATCGCGAAACGCTGGACTTCCTGAATCGGTCCGACGGCCTTCTCGGTGCGATTTATCGGGAGCACGCCGCGGCGTTTGCGGCGTACGGCAGAAGTCTGGTCGTTCAAGACGAGGCGATCGTCACGCCCGGAGGCGAGGAGCTGGTCGCGACGTGGGAAGCCTGGGTGGGCGCGCCGGCGCGGCGGCCCGATCGGTTCATCCGGGATGTGCTCGGGCGCGAGCGCGGACGCCTGGCGCCGGTGTACGACACGCTCGCGCAGCTCGATCCCTCGATCCTGCGGTGTGTCCTGCAGCCGGGCGGTTCCACCCACCCTTCAGGCACTTCAGGCAGCCCAAGCACCCCAGGCACTCTCAGTATTCTGCGGCGCCTCTGGGGTGCGTTCGCGCAAACGGAAGATCACCGCCGGATGGCCGGCGGACCGTTTACGCGGCAGCCGGAGGACTTTCCGTTTGTCCTGCAGGTCATGCCGTGCGACACCTCAGGCCGGCTGCTGGTCCCGGGCAGCCGCGAGATGTGGCGTCAGATCGTTCGGGGCGAGTCTGTGATGGCTGCAACCCGGCCTGGCGCCGCGACGCAGGCGACTCTTGCGACACCAGTCGATCTCATCGAGGAGATCTTCTTTCTCAGGCCATCGGAGCGCCGGGTTCGGCTCGAGGCGATGCTGTTCATGGCGCGGGTCTTCGGCGGACAGGCGCCCATGTCCGGAGACAGGCTGGTTGCTCTGGCCAGAGGATTTGTTCGGCACCCGGCCTTGTTCCTGACCCTCGAGCGCATCGGCATTCGAGACGCGCACACGTACGAGCGCGCCGCGCGCCACGCCCTGCAGATCGACCGCGTGACGGATCGGTCCGCCATCACGGCGCTCGCGCAGTTTCAGGCCGCCATCGCGATGCTGGACCGCTTTCGCGTGGTGCAGACGATCGATCTCGGCGCCGCCAAACGCCTGCTCGACGCGCTCCTGGGCCTCCAGCCGGCGGCGACCGGCTATCGCGGCGCCGTGTCCCCATGGCTCCACGATTGGGTGCTTCCGGAGCTGCGCCGATCGCTGGCGGATTCGTCGAGCGCCGAAGAAACGCTCGTCCGCGCGCTCGCCGGGCGCCCGGCGCCACCGACGCGCACGGTCGTGTGGGAAGACATCACGTACCTGGTCGATCCCGCCGCTTCGGAGGCGCAGCGCATCACGCGGCTGCGACGCCGGCAGGGCGAAGCGACGCTGGACGAGGTACTCGCGTTCACGACCGTGCTCAGGCGGCTGGAACGGGACGAATCGAGCGGGCCCGAGGTGGCCTCTGCCTTGAACGACGCGATTGCTGCCGCAGGGTCCGTCAAGCCGCCTCGCACGAGCCTGTTCGTTTCAGCCGACTTCGCCGCCCGCGTGAACGACGGGCTCGGTGAGTGGAAGCGCGCCCGCGGCCGCGACGACAGGCGCCCGATCCTGGAGCGGCTGATGGCGTCCGGCGACGCGATGCTCGCGCACGCGCTGATGTCGCTGATCTATGCCGTCCACGTCGGTGATCCGGACGACCTCACCCTCGGCGATCAGAACGCGTCCTCCCGGCACAACTTCGGCCTCATGGCCGTCACGATGGAGGAGCGGCGGAGGGTTCCCTGGTCGGTGCCCGTCGAGCAGACCGGCGCCGGGACGATCTGGCACGTCAGCGGCAGCCTGTTCGGCTTCGACGTGGCGTTGGCGCAGCTCGCGCTCCGGCGGATCATCACCAACCAGGTGCCGCCGGCGCCGCGACTCGCGACGAACGATCGTCACGTGATCGCGCAGCAGGTCGGGCTGGCGAATCCGTTTCTCCTGACCGACGCGGCCCGCGATGCGATTGCCGACGGTGTGGCGCGAGGGCGGACGGAAGCGCGCGCGCTCGCCGGAAACTCAGGAGCAGTACAGGACATCGCCGCGCGGGTCCGCCTGGGCGCGTGGCGCACGCGCGCCCTCGAATGGGTCGCGCAGACGGAACCGGAGCCGGATCGGATTCTGTCGCTCTTTTCGCTTTCGGAGTTGTTTTGGCTGGGTGTTTCTGGCGATACTTCGACCGGCACCGCACAGCGGATCGACGCGTGGGGCACCTCGATGGTGCCCGTCTCGGGCTGCTTCTGTCTGAGGATGCCGCTGCCGATTCGCTGGGAGGAGCTGTCGGGTCGGCCCTCGACAGGCTTGCTCGCGACCACGGTCCCGGATTTGACCGTACGGATCGCGGAGCTGCTGGCCGAGCTCGACCTGCCGGCGATGCTGGCGCGCGGCGTGCTTGCGGCGGCGGCGCAGGATCTGCTCGACGAGGCCCAGCCGCTCCACAGCTCCGACTGGCACTCGCTCGTCGCGCAGGCCCGTTCGATCGGGCGCGACCGGTTTTCGGATTACGTCTCCTCGCTGGCCTCGGGTGGGCCGCTCATCTATGTTTCGACGCCGGGTGCTAGTCCTCGCGATCGCGCTGACGGTTCCGCTGGCGGCCCAGACACCAGAGGTTTCCATCCGCATCGTTTCGCCAGGCCATGACGCGTACGTGAGCGGGCCGGTCATGCTGCGCGCCCTGCTCAATCCGCCCACGCGCGAGGACCTCGTCCGCCAGGTGAACTTCTTCGCCGACGGCAGGCTGGTGTGCCAGCTTCCCCAGGGGCCGTACGAGTGCGCCTGGGACGCGGGTCCGGGCATCAAGGAACACCACGTGCGGGCGGTGGCGCTGCTGCGCGATGGCGGCCGCGCGATCGACAACGTTCACACCAAAGGGGCCGAGTTCGCGGAGCATGTCGACGTCGACGTGGTCCAGGTCACGGTCGTCGTCACCGATGGCGAGGGACGGTTCGTGAGCGGACTCGGGAGCGAGGCGTTCAGCGTGCTGGAGGACGGCGCACCCAGGCCGATTACCTATTTCGCCGCCGAAAACATCCCGCTCGATATCGTCGTGGCGATTGACGTCAGCAGCAGCATGGGCGAGGCGATGCCGAAGGTGAGGGAGGCGGTGAAGAAATTCCTGTCGGCGCTGCGGCCCCAGGACCGCGTGACGCTGCTGGCCTTCAATCATCAGGTGTTCCCGCTCGCGCGGCGCGAGCTCAACTCGTCTGCGCGCATGCGGGCGGTCGAGCGCCTCGCCGCCTGGGGCGGCACGGCGCTCTACGATGTGATCGCGAAAGGGCTCGACATGCTCGGCCACGAGCAGGGACGCCGCGCGATGGTGGTCTTCACCGACGGCGAAGATCAATCGAGTCACATTACCGAGGCGCAGGTTGTGCGGCGCGTGGAAGCCAGCGATGCCACGATCTATGTGATCGGCCAGGGGCGGGGGGCCCGCATCCAGAGTTTGAAGGACGTGCAGAATCGGCTGGCCCTGGTCAGCGGCGGCCGCGCCTTTCAGGCTGAGAAGGTCGAGCAGCTCTCGGGCGCCTTCAACGACATCATCGACGAGCTGTCGCATCAGTACCTGCTGGGGTATCCGCCGGCCGACAAGCAGGACGATGCCTGGCGCGAAATCCGTGTCGAGATGACCGACGCGTCGAAGAAGTACCGGATCCGGTCGCGCCAGGGATACCGCGCCACGCCGTCCGGGAGATAGACAGGCCTCCGATGAAAAAAGAGCTACTCGTTCTGGCGTCATTCGCGCTCCTTTCGGTGACGGCCGTTGCCCAGCAGCCGCCGGCCCAGCCACCACCGGCGCAGCCGCCGCCGCAGACACCTCCGCCGGCGCCGGCGAAGGAACAGCTGCCCATCTTTCGATCCGGCATCGATCTCGTGACGGTCGATGTCGGCGTGTTCGACAACGATGGGAATCCGATTCGAAGCCTGGGAGCGGATGACTTCACCCTCGAGGTCGACGGCGAGCCGCGCAAGCTCGTGAGCGTCGAGTACGTCTCGTATGCCGTTCCGGAACGCGCCGACCCGCGTCCGGCGTCTTCCGCGACCCACTACAGCACCAACGAGGACGCGCCCCTCGGCCGGCTGATTCTGCTCGTGGTCGATCAGGGCAACATTCGTCTGGGGGAGGGACGCGCCGTGATGGCGACGGCCCGGCGTTTTCTCCAGAGGCTGACGCCCTCGGATCGGGTCGGCCTGGCCGTCATCCCGGAGCTGGGCCCCCGAATCGGCTTCACGTCGAACCACCGGATCATCGAGGAAACGCTCAGCCGGGTCGTCGGACGCGCGGACACGTTCGAGACGCGGTTCAACATCGGCCTGGCCGAGGCGCTCGCCGTCGAGCGGGGCGACACTCTCGCGTTCAAGGAGCTGGCGAACCGCGAGTGTGCGAACGCGGGAGCGGACTGCACGGGCTTCCTGGAAATCGAGGCGCGCGCGATGGCGGTCCACTACCTGACGCAGACACGGATTTCCGTCAGCACGCTCCGATCGCTCATCGACGACATGCGCGGCGTGCCCGGTCCGAAGACCGTCGTGCTCCTGTCGGAAGGGCTGGTGGCGGACTATTCGCTGAGCGAATTCGAGCGTCTGGGCCTGTCGGCGCTCTCGGCGCGCGTCAATATCTATGTGCTGCGGCTCGACACGCCGCGCGTCGACGCCTCGCAGTCACGGCTGTCGCCGACCGCCTCGCAGGACGAACGGGTGCGTGAGGAGGGTCTCGAGCATCTCGCCGGCACCGCACGGGGCGCGTTCTTCCGCGTGACCTCGACCGGTGAGTACGCGTTTCAGCGGATCTCGCGCGAGCTGTCCGGCCATTATCTTCTGGCGTTCGAGCCCCAGAAGGAGGATCGGAACGGCAAGCTCCACAAGATCAGGGTTCGAACCAGGCGGCAGGGCGTCACGATTCGCGCCAGAAGCGAGTTCGCCGCCGGTCCCACCGCGGAGATCGCGGCCGGGCGGGCGGGGGTCCTGCCGAAGGGTGGGACCGAAATCGAGCAGCTGTCGACGCTGCTCGGGGCCCCGCTGACCGCGACGGAGCTGGCGCTGCGCGTCACCAGTTATTCATTCCAGGATCCGGAGAGCTCGCGTCTCAGGGTCGTGATCGCCGCCGAGGCCGAGACCGCGTCGGACAGCGGTCTCATTGTCGGCTTCACGATGGTCGATGAAAACGGCCGCCTCGCCGGACGCGGCGCCGATCGGACCACCTCGCCGCGGTACTCGACCGCGACGACCGTTCGGCCGGGCCAGTACACGTTGAGGGTGGCCGCCATCGATTCGTCGGGCCGGCGGGGCAGTGTCGAGCGGCGTCTGTCGGCGACGTTGATCTCGAGCCACGACTTCCGCATGGGCGATCTGCTGCTCGCCGAGCCCGGCGAGTTTCGGGGGACGCCGTCCCGGCCGACGGTCGTGGGTGCCAGCGCGGACCGGTTGCTCGCGTACGTGGAGCTCTACACGTCGAATCCCCAGCCGCTTCAGGACGCGACCGTCGACGTTGAAGTCGCCGAAGCGGAAGACGGCCCGGCACTGGTCAGCCAGAAGGCCGATATGAGCCGGCCGGACAAAGGCCGCCGGATTGCGCAGGCGCTGCTGCCGATTCGACTGCTGCCGCCGGGCGAGTACGTGGCTCGAGCCGTCATCAAGTCCGGTGACCGGTCGATTGCGAAGCTCGCCCGGCCCTTCCGGGTGTTTCGACCGGCCGTTCCGTCGAACCTCGACACGGCGGCCGCTGCCGCGCCGGCGGACGCGGCGCGTGACGAAAACAGCGGCGCTGTGGCCGCCGCGCTTCCGATGCGCCCCGAGGTCCCGCGCTACTCCCGCGAGGATGCCCTGAGCGCGTCGATCCTCGACTTCTTCCTCGACGAGGCGACGAAATTCCAGGAAACCGCGCCGTCGGAGCCCGTCGCGACGGCGCTCGGTCACGCCCGCGCGAAAAAGTTCGACGATCTGCTGAAGACGGTCCCCGCCGATCTGTCGAAGGTAGCGAACGAGGCCGAGCGGGTGACCGCCGCGTTCCTGCGGGGCCTGGCGTTCTACGCGAAGGGCGATCTCGAGTCGGCCTCGAAGACCTTCAACATCATCCTGGCGCTCGATCCCGACTTCGCGCCGGCGCTCGTCTATCTGGGCGCCTGCTACGCCGCGGCTGGACGCGACGGCGAGGCGGTCGGCGCCTGGCAGACATCTCTCAGTCTGGACGCCGAAGCCCCCGCGACGTTTCATCTGCTGGCCGACGCGCTCTTCCGCATGAACGACGGCGCGCAGGCTCTCGCGATCCTTCAGGAGGCCACCGAGAAGTGGCCGGACGCCGAAGAGTTTCTGAGGCCACTCGCGACCGCGTACGCGATGACGGGGCGCCATGCCGACGCCTTCACGGCCCTCGAGCGTCACCTCACGAAGCACCCCACCGATGCGGACGGGCTCTTCCTCGCCCTCCGGATGATCTACGAGGCGCATCTGATCGGCCGGCCGCTGGTCGGCGCTCAGGAGGATCGGGAGCGTCTGGCGAAGTACGCCAAGGCGTACGCGCAAGCCAAGGGACCACATCAGCCAATTGTCAATCAGTGGGTGAGATACCTGGCGGGGAAGTAGTCCAAGCTACATTTGAAAATCTGATATCCCTCGCTCATCCGGCTTTATCCGCTATCCGTTTTGCTGAGCCGGCTACCGGCCTGTCTCTTGCAGCCTCCTGGGCGGAGACCTTGGATGCGCAGGCGTGGCCGAGGTTGGTTTGCGGCGTTCTTTCTGCTGGTTCCGGCGGGCGTTGTCGCCCAGACCTCCCGTACCGCCGTCATCGAGCAACAGGTCCGCGACAAGGAGCAGGCGCTTCGGCCGTACGAGCCGGGCAGGCTCGAAAAGCTGGCTCTCCTGGCCGAGTCGCCGTTCGATCCCAGCAAACCCTCGACAGCCGTTCGGTCGGGGTGGTATCCGCTCTTCGGCACACTACCGCTCAGAGGCGGGCTCTCCTTCGGCGCCGGCTACCGCACTCGACTGCCCGGTCGCGCGACAGCCGATGCCTCACTCGCCCTGTCGTTCCGAGGGTATCGCCAGCTCCAGACAGGCGTCACCGTGCCGGAGCTCGGCGGGGGACCGATCGATGTGCGCGTGTCGGCGCGGTTCCGCGACTACCCGCGCGAGCGGTTCTTCGGGATCGGCGGTGATGCGCTGGTTGGCGATCGCGTGTCGTACACCATGCGCGACGTCGACTATGTCGTGGCGCTCACGGCGCATCCAAATGAATGGTTGAAGGCCGGCCTCGACGCCGGTTATCTGTCGTCCGCGCTGCGGCCCGGCAGGGACTCGCGATTCCCGAGCGTCGAGC
>JACQTH010000232.1 GCA_016210935.1 Acidobacteriota bacterium
TCCGCGTACAAGGCGTGGCGTCTCGGCCTGCTGAACGATGTGGTCGCGTGCCTGCGGCACGATGGCCGGATCATCCCGAATCCTGCGGTGGTGACGAGCGGCTGGACCGACCACGACGGTCGCATCGAGTACGGCGAGTTTCTCACCGGCGAGGAGCTTGCCGCAGGGCGACGGCTCATCCAGGCCGGGACGATCGATTTGACGCCACTCGATCGTGCCGTCGAGCGGCTCGCCACGAAGCTGCTCCACACGATGCCCGAGTGTCTGATCAAAACGGTCGAGAGCCTCCGCAAGAAAAAGCTGGAGCACTGGCACCGCAACAGCGAAACGAATCGCGCCTGGCTCGCGCTCAACATGTTGACGGAAGGTCGCGCCGGCTTCCAGGCGTTCAACCACGGCGCGAACGGCAAGCGGGAGGTGGACTTCGTCGAGCTGAGGCGGCGGCTGGCGCGCGGCCAGAGCTGGGACGATGAGATGTTCCGCGAGATCGCGCCGAGACTGGAAACGGCCGGTGGCTGAAGCGTCTTCGTCGATTAGCCGTGCTTGCACGGCTCAAGTGTGTACGAAGCTGTCAACTTCGCCGTGCAAGCCCGGCTTAGATGCGGCCGCCTGCGGGCGGCCGCCTAGTAACGAAGCTTCATCCCCGGCACTCGTCGGGTTGAGCCGAAGCTTCGTTACTCCGTATCTGGCCTGGGACGGCCGGCGGCCCGATGATCTGTTCGAGGTCGCGCGCGAGCTCGTCGAGGACGTGACGTTTCCCACGATCCACCGGTGGCGGGACCATGGCGGCAAGGTGGTCGGCCACTTTCAGGTCTATTTCCCGGAAGAAATCGCGCACGCGGGCGGCCTGTTGCCGGTCAAGGTGCGCGGCGCGCAGGTCGAACCGAGGCAGGCCGACGCGCGGTTCGGCTCGTATCTCTGCTCGATCATCAAGACCTCGCTCGAATCCGCGCTCAGCGGTCACCTGGCGCTCGATCTGTTCGTCAGTCACCCGATCTGCGATGCGGCGCGCAATCTCGCGGCGGTCTGGGCGCGCAACTTCGGGTATCGATCCGAGATTCTCTATCTACCTCAGAATCCAAACTCCGGCTACGCCGCTACGTACCTGCGGGAAGAGTACGCACGACTCAAACAGGTCATCGAGGAAATCGCGGGCCGCGAGATTACAGACGATGATCTCCGGGGCTCGATTCAGCTGTTCAATCGCAACCGCCGGCTGCTGCGGCGCCTCGATCGCCTGAGATGCGTGCGCCCCTGGCTGCTGGCCGTCGACGAAGCGTACGTCCTGGCCGCGATCGGCGGATTGATGCCACGCGAGGATCACAACGGCATCCTGTCGGCGGCGCTGCCGCTCATCGCGCGCCGGGAGGGCCGGCCGCAGGGGCGCATGCGGGTCGTCTTCGAGGGAGGGTTCTGCGAGCAGCCGCCGATCGATCTGCTCCACGCCATCGCCGAATGCTGCTATGTCGTCGCTGACGACCTGATGGTGGGCCTCCGGTGGATTCGGGATGACGTGGAGATTCCTGGAGACCCGTTGCTGAACCTGGCGCGGGCGTACCTGGATCAGTCGACGTACAGCAGCGTCCAGCACGACGCGCGCAAGCCCAAAGAGCGGATGCTGCTGCGCCGGATGCGCAGCACGCGGGCGCAGGCCGCCATCATCACCGCGGCCAAGATGTGCGAGCCGGGCCTGGACGAACAGGTTGCGTACATCCGCGCCCTGGATGCGGAGAAGCTTCCCTACTTCGTCAGCGAGTTCGAGGAGCGCATGCGGAGCTTCGACCAGTTGCAGATGCAGCTCGAAACGTTCGTCGAAAACGTCCTGTTCGCCTGACATGCCGGTTTCTACTGCAACGCCAGCCACGATCATCGGCCGGGGCGTGACCGAGGGCGCCCGCCTCTTTCGCGAGTGGTTCGATCGGCTCGACGCCGCCGCAGAACGCGGTGAGGCCGCCGCGTACGTCTTCGTCATGGGCAGTCTCTCCGAGCTGCTCCGCTGCTTCGATTTCCATCTGGTCTTCCCGGAAATCAACTCGCTGCAGACGGCGGTGCGCCGCGTGGCGCATGAGCTGCTCAACGAAGCGGAGGACTACGGGTACTCACCCGACGTGTGCGGATACGTCAAAGCGGACGTCGCCGTGCAGCTCCGGAA
>JACQTH010000231.1 GCA_016210935.1 Acidobacteriota bacterium
AGCAGAACCAGTTCGGCGGCGCGGCCGGTGGCCCCGTGGTCCGGAACCAGCTGTTCGGGTTCGGCTACTACGAGGGGTTCCGCAACACAAAGGGCGTCACGCAGAACTTCGTGGTGCTCACCGACGCCCAGCGGCAGGGCAACTTCGGCAGCACGACGATTCGCGACCCGCAGACAGGCCTGCCGTTCCCGGGCAACACGATTCCCCCCGGGCGCATCGACGCGACGGCGCGGCAGCTCATCGAACAGTTCGTGCCGCGCGCCAACAGCGGCAGCAACCGGTACATCGTCTCGCCCAACGTCGAGGACAATCGCGATCAGTTCGGCCTGCGGTTCGATTACCACCTCTCGCGGTCCAACAGCCTCATCACCCGCTACATCCGCAGCCAGACGGAGCGGCGCGAGCCCCCGACGACGCGTCCCATCGGCAGCGTGTCGAACGCCACGCTTCAGGACGTCATGGTGTCGAACACGCACATGTTCAGCTCCAACGCGATCAACGTGGCGCGCGTGTCGTACAACCGGATCGGCGCCAACCCGGCGGTGACGAGCGGCCTGACGAATGCGGAGTTCGGCATCAACCTGCCGCACAACGTGCCGAGCGCGCAAGGCCTCGCCAATGTCACCATCAACGGCTTTTTCAGCCTCGGCGACCTGCAGCAGCCGTTTGTCGAGCGCCTGAACGAGACGCTGCAGTTGACCAACGACGTCACGTGGATTCGCGCCGGCCATTCGCTCAAGTTCGGCGCGGAGGTCATGCGCCAGCACATGTTCATTGCCTTCGTGAACCGGCCGAACGGCGACTTCACGTTCAGCGGCGTGCGCTCGGGCAACGCGGCGGCGGATTTCCTCCTGGGGCTCCCGTCGCAGTTCCGGCGCACCACCACCAACACGCCCCAGGACGGCCGGGGCTGGATCTACGCGGGATACGCGCAGGACGAGTTCCGGCCCTGGACCAACGTCGCGGTGAACGCGGGCGTCCGCTACGAGGTCTCGGTGCCGTTCGTGGACAAGAACGACGCGCTGAACGCGTTCCGGCCGGGCCAGCAGTCGCAGCGGTTCCCTGACGCCCCCGCGGGACTCGTCTATCCGGGCGACCCGGGGATGCCACGGGGCACCTACGAGACGGACACGAACAACGTGGCGCCCCGCCTCGGTGTCGCGTGGGATCCCACTGGCACGGGCCGTTCGAGCCTGCGCGCGGCGTGGGGCATCTTCTACGACGCGCTCGCCGGGCAGGGCGACTTCTTCCAGAACGGCGTGCTGGCGCCGCCGTTCACGCCGCTGCTTGAGGTGAACGCGCCTCCGGCGGCGCTCACGCTGCGAGACCCGATGAGCGCGGTCACCCGCGGGGCGAACAACTTCCCGCCCGGCCTCATCTTCATCGGCTGGGGCGAGGACTTCGTGCAGCCGTCCGCGCAGCACTTCAACGTCACCTGGCAGCAGGAGATTGGCAGGAACATCGGCGCGGAGATCGGCTACGTCGGCTCGCGCGGCAGCAACCTTCCAATCTTCATGGAGGTGAACCCGGGCCTCGTCGCCCCCGGCCAGACGACGCCCGGCGCGCGGCTCTTCCCCGCGTTCAGCCTGGTCCGGCCGACCTTCTCGGTCGCCCAGTCGTGGTACGACTCCCTGCAGGCGAGCCTGCGCATGCGGCCCACGAACGGGCTGAGCTTCCTGGCGTCCTACACGCTCGGTCGCGCGCGGGATCACGTCTCCGGTCTGAACATCGGCGGCGAGCAGCGTCCGGTGCTCCCGGTCACGATCGGCGATGAGGCGACGATCGAGCGTGCCCTCCAGCTCGAGAAGGGCAACGCGCTGTTCGACGTGCGCCATCGCTTCGTGATCAGCTTCAGCGCCGAGCTGCCGGCGCCGTGGACCGGCAGGCTCGCCGAGCGCCTGCTCGGCGGCTGGCAGGTGAACGGCATCGTGCAAACACAGACCGGATTCCCGTTCACGGTGATCGACAACGTGACGAGCCTCCGATTCCTGACGAACCGGCCCAACATGATCTGCGATCCGAACCAGGACGCGCCACACACCGTGGAGCAGTGGTTCAGTACTTCGTGCTTCCAGCGGCGGCCGCTCGCGCAGACCGCCGAGCCCGGCGATCAGCCGCGCAACGCCGTGCGCGGCCCGGGCTTCGCCCAGACCGACCTGTCGCTCTTCAAGAACATCGAGCTGATGGGCACGCACCGGCTGCAGGTCCGCATCGAGGCGTTCAACCTGTTCAACCAGACCCGGTTCGGACAGCCCGGCAACCAGATCGGCACGGTCAACTTCGGCCGGATCACCAGCTCGGCGGACGGCCGCATCATTCAGCTCGCGGCGAAGTACAGCTTCTGACATGAGGAAGACGATCTCGCTCGTCGCCGGGGTCTGCGTGCTGCTGGCGTGCCCCGCGCGCTCGCAGACACAGCCGCGCGGCAAGGGCCTCACCGAAGTCCAGGGGATCAAGGTCGGCCATCACACGCTGTCGGAGCGCCCGACCGGCTGCACGGCGATCCTCGTCAACGGCGAGGGCGCCGTCGGCGGCGTGTCGCAGCGCGGCGGCGCGCCGGGCACGCGCGAGACAGATCTCCTCGATCCGCTCAACATGGTGGACAAGGTGAACGCCATCGTGCTGTCGGGCGGCAGCGCCTTCGGCCTCGACGCGGCGCAAGGCGTCGTGCGCTACCTCGAGGAGCGGAACATCGGATGGAAGGCCGGCTCCGGCGTGGTGCCGATCGTACCGGCTGCGATCCTGTTCGATCTCGGCTTCGGCGACAACCCGAAGATCCGCCCGACCGCCGATTGCGGCTACAAGGCCGCGCAGGTGGCGTCGGACGGGCCGGTCGCCGAGGGCAACATCGGCGCGGGCACCGGCGCAACTGTCGGCAAGATGGGCATGCGCCGGTCGATGAAGGCGGGCATCGGCTCGGCCGCGATCACGCTGCCGAACGGGCTCGTGGTGGCGGCGATCGTCGCCGTCAACGCCGTCGGCGACATCGTCGATCCGATGACGGGCCAGGTGGTCGCGGGCGTCCGCTCCGAGGATGGAAAGAGCCTGGCGGACGCACGCAAGCTGCTGCGCTCGGGCGCGCTGCTGCGCCGGCCGCAGCCGCGGTCGGGCGAGAACACCACGATTGGCCTCGTCGCCACGAACGCGAAGCTGAGCAAAGATCAGGTCAACCGCATGGCGCTGATGGCCGACGATGGGGTCGCGCGCGCGATCAATCCGTCGCACACGGTTGGCGATGGCGACACCGTGTTTGCGCTCGCCACGGGCCGCTGGGACGGCGAGGCGAACATCACGATCGTCGGGGCGCTCGCGGCCGAGGCGATGGCCGAGGCGATCGTCCGCGCGGCCACGCAGGCCGAGAGCCTGGCGGGCGTCCCCTCGGCCCGTGAGATGGGCACCATCCCGGCGCGGCTGAAGTAAATCAACGACTTAACGCGCCTACTGGTCTTGTGTCGCTGCTGAGTGAGCATCCCCAGATGGCTCGCCGTCATCGGCCGCGCCCTTAGCGTGGTCCACTTCTGGCGAGCACCATGGTCAATTCCGGCG
>JACQTH010000241.1 GCA_016210935.1 Acidobacteriota bacterium
CATGGGGCTGGCGCCGAGCGCGCCGAGCGGCCCGGCAAACGGCTACAAGATCACGTATTACGCGCCGCAGCCCCGTGCGGCGATCGAGGTCGTGGATTTCGATCAGCCCGATCGCGTCGTGCCGTACGGCGCGACCGGGCGCGTCAAGCTGACCACGTTGACGAAGGAGTTTTTCATTCCCGGCTTTCTCGAGCGCGACGAAGGGGAGCGCGAGCCGCCGTGCGAGAAGTACCCGTGGGACGGCGTCAGCGGCGTCCGTCCGTACCGCGTCTTCGCGACCACGACGACGGTGGGCGTGTATTGAACCCATGATTCAAATACCCGTCTTACGGTGGGGGCAGCCCTACACGAGCATGGACACCGACGAAGTCGTCCACTTCGCCACAGGGGAGCTGCTGGCGAAGGTAAGCCGCGCCAACCCCGGGCTCGTGCAGCGTGATAAGCGGCACGCGCCGCGCGCGCGCGCGGCGCTGCGGGAGATCCCGATCGACGATCTGCTGTCGCGCGTCCGGTGCGCCGGCGAGCTGTACATGAACGCCGAGCTGCCGATGGGCGACGGCTCGCAGACACCCGACGAGTTCGTGCGGCACCAGTCCGCCACGACAGGTCTGCCGGAGCAGATGTGCCGCGCGAACATGAAGAAGAACCAGTTCGTCCTCGCCAACATGGACGCGATCCTCACGGCGTTGACGAGGCGGCTGGATCTCGCCGTGCTGACGCGCGGGTACGGCGAAGAGGACGGCGTGCCGGTGAGCTATCAGGCGGCAAGCCCAGTCCTGGGTCTGGTGCTGCCGTCGAACTCGCCGGGCGTACACACCCTGTGGCTCCCCATCATTCCGCTCCAGATTGGGCTTGTGCTGAAGCCCGGCCCGCAAGAGCCGTGGACGCCGTATCGCATGGCGGAGGCGTTCTTTCGCGCCGGGATTCCGCGGGAGGCGATCGCGATCTACCCGGGCGAGGCCGACGTCGGCGCCGCGGTCCTGGACGAGTGCGACCGCAGCTTGATCTTCGGCGGCTCTGCCACGGTCGAGCGGTATCGCGGCAACCCGAAGGTGCAGGCGCACGGGCCAGGCTTTTCCAAGATCATCCTCGGCGACGACTGCGTCGACGACTGGGAGCGGTATCTCGACGTGATGGTGCACAGCGTCTTCACCAACAGCGGGCGCGGCTGCATCAACTGCTCGGGGATCTGGGCGAGCCGCCACACGCGCGAGATTGCCGGCGCGCTGGCCGCCCGCCTGACGGCGGTCCGGCCGCTGCCGCCTGACGATCCGGAATCGAGCCTCGCAGCCTTCACGGTTCGCGGCGTGGCGGAGGCCATCTCGCGGGAGATCGATGCTGACGTGCAGGCGCCAGGCGTCACTGATGTCTCGGCGCGCCATCGGAACGACGAGCCGCGGCTGGTGAAACGGGAGCGGTGCGACTACCTGCTGCCGACCGTCGTCCACTGCGCGTCGCCCGACGCGGCGATCGCCAGGAAGGAGTACATGTTTCCGTTCACGACCGTGGTCGAGTGCCCCGAAAAAGAGATGCTCGATCGGATCGGTCCCACGCTCGTCTGCTCCGCGATCACGAACGACGAGACATTCCGCCGGGCGCTTCTCGATGCCGTGCAGGTCGATCGGCTGAACCTCGGGCCCATTCCCACAACGCAGCTCAACTGGCTTCAGCCCCATGAAGGCAACATCGTCGATTTCCTGTATCGCGCGCGCGCGTTTCAGACGGGGTAGCGTCTGCGCAGAGGTCGGCGCTCGGACGAAGTTATCGCGACGGCCTCGTCCCAAAAGAGAAGCAGATGCCTCGGATTAGTCGGAAACGCCAGGTGGGATCATCCGTTCCCGCGGACGGGGCGCAGCCTGATCTGCGGAGCGATCGCAATGAATTCACTTGAAGTGTGCAATGCTACCGTCCTCGGGAAAGAGAGCCATGCGGCATTTCCACATGCTTGCGCTCGTTGCCGTGACGCTGACTACGACAGCGATCGGTGCACAATCGCTGCGCGAGGTCGAGGAGACCGGCCTCAGCGGAGAAGTACTCGGACCTGATGGCCTGCCAGTCTCGGCTGGAACCGTCGTCGTTCGCGCAGGAAGCGTCCGCCTCACGACGAACCTCGACCCGACGGGCCGCTTCCGAATTGTGCCGAGCAAAACAGGGTTTCATGAACTTCGCGTAAGTGCGCCGGGCCTTGCGCCCTATCGCATTGCGGTCGATGTGCCGCCGTCGAGAACCGTGGCACTGCCCGTGATCCAGTTATCACCAGCGACCTACTTTCGTGCGCGATTTGAGACGCGCGCGGGACACCCGATCCTCTCGCCACGTCTCCGCCGGCACTTCCACGATCTCTACGGGAGCGATATCTCCGATCCGCTCGAAATCGCCCGCCCTGATCACATCGCCGCCGACGGCACACTCACGATCGGTCCGTTACCCCTTGGGATCACGCGGCTGGTGTTCGATACGCCCCCCTATGCGCAGACCCGTTTGCCAGACATTCACGTCAATGGCAGCGTCGCACTTCTGGACGGCGGAACAATCGCGATCGATCAGGGTGCCGCTCTGCACGTGGACATCGCGGACGGTGCCGGCATGCCCGTCGTCCAGCACGATATTACGCTCGAAGAAGTTGCGCCGTTTCCGGTGATCGAGCCTCGCCTCGAGCGAACCAACAAAGACGGCCGCGCGACATTCGACCGTCTGGCAGCCGGACAGTACCGTGTGCGCGTCAAGGTCGCGGGCCTGTGCGAACGGCGGCAGCTTTACATCACGCGCATCGTCGCGGTCCCCGGCAATGGAACGTCGAGCACGCGCCTCATCGTTGCCGGCCGCGTGACGTTTCGACTGACGTCGCCGTTTGGCCCGCTCAAGTGGATCGGTCTGATCGCCACACCTAATTTCAGTTCGCCCCCAGCGACCACTTTCGACCTTGCCCGCCTGTACGCACCGCCAGTCGGACGATTCCCTCTCCCTCGTTTCTCACAGGGAACGTACTGCGGTGGAACCACTGACGCGGAGGGTCGTCTGACGCTGGCGAGTTTTCCGCCTGGCCCCGCAACGGTCCGCATCAGGGTTTTGAATTCTGTGTTTGTGCAGCTGGTGAACGTTCCGGTTGATGGATCGGACGTCGCGGTTTTCGTGCCAGAGGGATACTTGCCGGTCCGCGTAACCGATGCGGGTACGAAGAACCCGGTCCCCTCGGCGACCATCACGTGGACGGGAGGCGGCGCTCGCGTCGAAGCAACAACGTCGAACGGAGATGCGCTTCTGACCGGTGTGGCCGCGACACCCGGCATGATGTCCGTCAGCGCGCGCGGCTATAAGTCCGCCGAGGAGGAACTGGCGGAATTCCCCCCAGCATATGAAGTCGCGCTCACGCCCGAACCATCGCCAGCGGTGCACGCTCGCGTGGTCACGAGCTCCGGCGAACCAATCCCTGACGCGGTCGTGCAGCTCACCCCCGCAAATCCAATGGACGTTGCGCAGATCGCGACATCCGACGCGAAGGGTGTGGTCAACTTCTCGGCTGCGCCGATGGGATCGCTTCGGATCATCGCCGCGGCTCGCGGATACGTCGTCGGGCGGATGCAATTGTCGCCACAGACGCGTCGTGACGTCATGTTGACGCTTTCGCGCGGCTATCGTGTGCTGGCAAGCGTGGAGGTGCCCAAGGGCACGGGCGTTTATCGCATCCGCGTTATCAATGACGCACGCCAGCCGATCGACGACAGGCGGGACCTCGAGACGCCGCATTCGAACACCAGCCGCGTTCGTGGATGGACGTCGAACGCCACCGGAGATCAGCGGCGGCGCGAGCCGATCGCCCAGAGCGCCGACGCGGTCCGGATGAAGATCTGACCCTGAGAGATCGCCGGCGAGCTGAGCGTGTAGTCGTCCAGCGGATTCGCCGCGATCTTCTCGAACGTCGGCCGCGCCTTCACGACCGTCGTCAGCCCATCCTCATTGATCATGTAGAGTTTCCCGTCGGCCAGCACCGGCGAGGCGCTGTAGGTGCCGGGCGCAATGCGTTCCGGCCCCCAGATGGTGACACCGGTCTTCGCGTCGAGGCAGAACATGATGCCGCGATCGTTGACGACGTACAGGTAGCGGCCGTCGGACACCGGGGTGGGAACGTCGGGGCCGCTGTCGAACTTCCAGGCCACGTGCGTGGCGGTGACGTCGCCCCGCCCGCCGGATCGCACCGCGAGCAGCGGCCGTTCCCGACTCGGCACGTAGACGAATCCGGCCGTCCCGACCACGGGCGAGGCGACGATGCGGTAGTTCGGATCATTTCGCGGGTTGAGACCGTTCGCCCGCCACAGCTCCTGACCGGTGGCAGGGTCGTGTCCGGTCACGCAGTCGCCGCCCGACACGACGATCTCCACGCGCCCGTCGATTCTCACGAGCGCCGGCGTGGTGTACGAATCCGGCGATTCGCGGATGGCCTTCGTCGGCCGCTCGATCCGCCATATCGTCTTGCCGGTCGTTGCATCGATGCGCAGCACGTACGACGGATCGTCGGTCTTCATCCCGTGCAGCACCTGCACGAAGAGCGATCCGTCGTGAAGGAGCGGCGAGGAGGCGTAGCCCCAGTTCAGGCCGAACCGCCCGTAGTCTTTTTGGATGTTGCGCGCCCACAATTCCTTGCCGGTGAAGTCGAAGCTCTTGAGAATCCCGGTGCCCGTCATGACCCAGACGCGGCGGCCGTCGGTGACCGGCGACGGCGACGACATGTTCTGCTTGCGCAGCTTCACGTTGCCGCCGCCGAGCGGCGCCTTCCAGCGCACCTGGCCGTTCGCGCGATCGACGGCCCACAGCGCAAGCGCGTCGGCGGTTTCGGCCACGTTGAGGAAGATGTGCTCGCCCCAGATGATCGGCGTGGCGCCGCTCCAGGCCGGGAGAGTCAGCTTCCAGGTGATGTTCTGCGTCTGCGACCACACCGCCGGCAGGCCGGTCTCCTTGCTGACGCCGTCGAACGACGGTCCACGCCAGTGCGGCCAGTCGGCCGCGAGCCGCGCGGCTGCCGAAAGCAGCAGAGCTGCGGTCACAATCGGCGACAGGATCGGTCTCGCCATTGGGCTTGTATGATAGGGCAGTAACGAAGCTTCGCCTCAACCCGCCGAGTGACGGGCCCGCGGTGTACGGCGAACCTTCGTTACTAGGCGGCCGCGGAGCGGCCGCTAAGACAGCTTCTTAAGCCGAAACTTTCCTCATTCGGAAGGGAATCGGCTTTAGATGATGTGTAGA
>JACQTH010000024.1 GCA_016210935.1 Acidobacteriota bacterium
CGCGGGCGGCGGCGGCGGGCCATTGAAAATGACCGCCACCGCGGACGCGTTTTGATAAATCGTTCCGATCTGGTTCGCGCCGAAATGCCGGTACCCGGCGCCCGAGATCGGGTCCGCGCTCACGAAGAAGCTCTGCAGCAACGAACCCGCTCTTGCCCCGTTGCACGCCATCGGTGATCCCGCTGCGATCGCGCCTCGTCGGAAGCGGATGCGGTAGCCGCTCTTCACGACGTTATTCCGATTCAGCTCGGGTCCAATGAAGGCGGTGAGCGTTCCGGGCGGCGGCGTCGCCAGATTCCGCAGCGAGGGTGAGAAAAACCCCGCGCCGCACGTCGCCGCGTACGTCATCTGTGCGCTGTAAATCGCCCGAACCGATCCGATCGCCGAGGACTCGTTACTCGCCGCCCGCGCCCGCAAGAGGCCTGGTACGGAAATCGCCGATATGACGCAGAAGATCCCGACAATCAGCAGGAGCTCGACGATCGTGAAGCCGCGCGCGGTGACGAATCTTGGCAGCGCAACGTGACGCGGAGCGGCCATTGGGTGCGCAGTCTTGTGCGGTGCCGTTACGACCTCCGCACTCGGTGAGACAGAAAGCAACTTCATTGCCGGCAGGCGCACGCGATCGCGAGCACTTGGTGCAGAATTGAGCATGCCGATGGGAGGCCGTTTCACGTTTCTGCCGGCCGTTCTGTGCGCTTTGGTCTCGACGGCGTGCGGCGAGCGCCGCACGTTCCTGACGATTGCCACGGGAAATACGGGTGGCGTGTATTACGTCTACGGCGGCGGGCTTGCGAACCTGCTGGGCAGGTGGATCCCTGGCGTCGACGCGACGGCCGAAGCGACCGCGGCGTCGGTCGACAACATGAAGCTGCTCGACGCGCGGCGGGCGGATCTGGCCTTCAGCCTCGCGGACACCGCGTTCGACGCCTACAAGGGTCGGGAGCGCTTCGCGAACCCCATCGATATTCGCGCGCTGGCGGTCCTCTACAGCAACTACACGCATCTGGTGACGCTGGAGGCGAGCGGGATCGAGTCCGTTGCGGATTTTCGGGGGAAACGCGTCAGCCTTGGCGCGCCCGGGTCGGGCACGGAGGTGATCGGCCTGCGCCTGATCGAGGCCGCGGGGCTCACGACGGCCGATGTCATTCAGGATCGCCTCGGCGTCAACGAATCGGCCGGCGCGATCAAGGACCGGAAGATCGACGCGTTCGTCTGGTCGGGGGGGCTCCCGACGAGCGCGATTCAGGATCTGGCGAACTCACCGAACATCCGCATGGCGCTCGTGCCGTGCGCCGATCTATTGCCCAAGCTGGTCGACAAATATGGTCCGCTGTATTCCCGCCTGACGATTCCCAAGGAGACGTACAAGACCGCCCGCGACACCGACGTGATCGGCGTGGCGAACCTGCTGGTGGTCCGCGCGGACTTCGACGAGGAGCTCGCGTATCGAATCACGAAAGGCATGTTCGAGAACAAGGATGATCTTGGCGCCGTTCATCCCGAAGCGCGAAACCTGAGGCTCGAGACCGCCACCATCGGCTCGCCGATTCCTTTGCATCCCGGCGCCCAGCGGTACTATCAGGAAAGTGGAAGCCTGCGTGATCTGCCTCGCTGATACTTCCCCTGACTCGTGGCTTCCGCCTTTAGCCGTTGGATGCGACTGGCGTGGAATTGGGTCGATTGCGCGGATGCGCGGCGGAAGATCCGCCGCGTTCTTCCGGCTAACCGCCTCCGCCAAGGCTACGGCGAGTCTCGCCGAAGCGGCTTCGCCGCGAAGGCGGAAGCCGGAAGCTACGAAGAAAACGTGACAAGTGACGTCGGCGTGACGAGATCCGAGACGGTCGACACGGTCATCGAGCGCGCCGAAGCGCCGACGCGCACGCTCGGCGGCCGGACCGGTTCGCTGGTGCTCGTCGCGCTCGTCGTCATGAGTCTGTTCCACCTCTACGCGGTCATCGCCACGATTCCCACGCACGCGTTCCGCGCAAGCCATCTGATGTTCACGCTGTCGCTCGCGCTCCTGCTGTATCCGGCGGCGCGTCTCCACCGGCATCGCGTGCCCTGGTATGACATGGCGCTCGCCGCGCTCGCCCTGGCGACGACCGCGTACGTGCTCGTCGATTTCGACGCGTTCGTGGAACGGTCAGTAACGCCGTCCACGCTCGACATCGTTATGGGCGCGGTCCTGATCGTGCTGATCCTCGAGGCCACGCGCCGGACCGTCACGCCCGTTCTCACGGCCCTCGTCGGGGCGTTCCTCTTGTACGCATGGTTCGGGTCATTGCTCCCCGGTGCATGGGCCCATCGCGGGTACGACCTGGAACGGACGATCGGCCACATGTACATGACGCTCGAGGGGATTTTCGGCGTGCCCCTCGACGTCGCGGCGACCTACATCATTCTGTTCACGACCTACGGCGCGATCCTCGAGGCGTCGAAAGCCGGACGGTTTTTCGTCGAGCTCGCATTCGCCGCGACAGGCCGCCGATCGTCAGGCGCCGGGCGCGGCGCCGTTCTCGCTTCTTTGCTGCTGGGCGCCGTCACCGGTTCGGGTGTCGCGACGACGGTCACGGTCGGGACCGTCACCTGGCCGATGCTGGAGAGGGCGGGCTACCCGCGGGATGCCGCAGCAGGGATTCTGGCGGCCGGCGGAATCGGAGCGGTCATCAGCCCGCCGGTCATGGGCGCCGCGGCGTTTCTGATCGCGGAGTTCGTGCAGGTCAGCTACCTCAAGGTCCTCTCCTACGCGCTCGTCCCGACGCTTCTGTATTACATCGGCATCCTGCTGATGCTGGACCTCGATGCGCGCCGCTTCAACCTGCAGGCCGTCGCGCAGTCGATGCCGCGCCCGCTCCCCCTGTTGCGCCGCTATTGGTATTACTTCGCGAGTCTCGTGCTGCTCGTCGGACTGATGGTCGCCGGTCTGACGCCCATGTTCGCGGTCACCTGGGCCATCGTGGTCGCGTGCCTCACCTCCCTTGTTCGAGTGGAGTCCGCCGTTGTCCCCAGACGACTCGTGGTCGTCGTGGCGCTGGTCGCCGCCGCGACGCTGGCCTTCGCGCCCCAGCTCGGCATCGGCACCGGCTTCGGAATTCGCACCGTGACCGCGGCGGCCGTGTTCGGCCTCATCGCCCTGAGTGTGGCGAGCCTGTTCGTGGGACCGAGCAGGCCGTCGCCGCTCACCTCCGCGCTGGCCGCCGGGGCGCGGCAGATTGTCGCGGTTTCTGTGACGACGGCGGCGGCGGGACTCATCATCGGCGTCGTGTCGCTGACCGGATTGGGGTTGAAGTTCGGGGATCTGATCGTCGGGCTCGGGATGGGGAATCGCCTGCTGACGCTCTTAATGGCCGCGCTGAGCGTCTGGACGCTGGGACTTGCGCTGCCGATCACCGCCTCCTACATCATCGCGGCGGTGATCGTGGCGCCGGCGCTGGTCAAGGTAGGCGTCCCGGTCTACGCGGCGCACATGTTCATCTTCTATTACGCCGTGCTGTCGGAGGTCAGCCCGCCCGTCGGATTGAGCCCGCTGGCCGCCAGCGCCATCACCGGGGCCAGCTTCTATCGCGCGATGATGGCCGCCTGGCGCTACACGCTGCCGGTCTTCGTCGTCCCGTTCGCGTTTGCGTCGAACGAGTCAGGCCTGGCGCTCCTGATGCAAGGCGCCGCCCGGGACGTGCTCGCCGCTCTGGTGACCGCATCGCTCGGGCTTGGCGCCATCGTGTTCGGCGCCGCCGGCTGGTTCAGGCGATCGGTCGGCTGGCCGGCGCGCGTCTGCTTTCTGGCTTCCGGCGTGTTGCTGTTCTACGCCGGCGCAATGCAGGACATCGTCGGGGTCGTGTTGTTCGGGGTCGCGATCGTTTTGTCTCGTATTGAACGACTACCGTGACCGGAGGCGCGGCTGCGACTTTCAGTCGCGCGTGGAGTCTACCGCCTTTGAGACGGTAGTCGTTCAACCGGACCTACTCAAACGGCAACCGCAGGTCGACGGTTCCTTCCCCTTCTTCGGACAGGCCGCTCACTCCGACCCCGAGAAGCCGCACCGGGCGCTGCCCGGCGTCGGTGCGCGCCAGCAGAAAGAGCGCCCGCGATACGATCTCGTCCGCCGCACGCGTCGGGGCCTTCGTCGAATGGCTCCGGGTGATGGTCGTAAAATCCGAATAGCGGACCTTGATCGTCACGGTCCGGCAGAAGCGACGCGTCCGCTCGAGCCACCGCGCGCTGCGCTCGGCCATGGCGGCGATCTCGCTCCGGATCGTCTGAAGGTCGCCCAGATCGGTGGCGAAGGTGTTCTCCGTGCTCGCCGATTTCGAGGGTCGCTCGGGCTCCACGGCGCGATCGTCCCGGCCTTCGGCGAGCTGCTTGAGCCAGTCCGCCAGGCTCCCGACGGCGCCTCGCAGCCGATCGAGATCCGCCGCTCGCACGTCGGTCACTTTGTTGAGTCCGAGGGCGCGAAGCTTGCGCGCCGTCTTCGGACCGACGCCCCAGAAGGCATCGATCGGCAGCTCGCGCAGAAACGCTTCGATCCGATCCGGCGGGATCACGGTCAGGCCGTCCGGCTTCTTCCAGCCCGAGGCAATCTTCGCGAGAAACTTGTTCGGCGCGACGCCCGCCGACGCGGTCAGCTTCGTCTCGTCGAAGATCTGCTGCTTGATCCGCCTCGCGACGACGATCCCGAGCGGTTCTCCCCACGCGTTCTCCGTGACGTCGAGGTACGCCTCGTCGAGCGACAACGGCTCGACGAGCGGCGTCACGGATCGGAAGATCGCGAACACCGCGCGCGAGACCGCCCGGTATTTGTGAAAATCCGGCGGCACGATCACCAGGGCGGGGCACAGCCTCACGGCGGTCGCCATCGGCATGGCGGAATGGACGCCGAACGCGCGCGCTTCGTAACTGGCCGCCGCGACGACCCCGCGCTGGTCCGGCGCGCCCCCGACGACGACCGGCTGGCCGCGCAGGCGCTGGTCATCCCGCTGCTCGACCGACGCATAGAACGCGTCCATGTCGATGTGGAGGATGCGTCGGTTCATAAGCTTGCAGCTGTCAGCCTTCAGCTGTCAGTGGTCGGGCCTCGAGCTCAGGGCTCGGTTTCCCGCAGAGACTCTCAGCCTGGCACGTGGCCGCGGTGCGGTACCGCCGTGATCAATAATGCAACTGAGAGCTGAAAGCTGAAAGCCGATAGCTGATAGCCAACGATGGAACCCGCAAAAAAGAAAGTCACCCTGTCGGCCGCGTGGCGGGAAGCGCACGAACTGGTCTGGCTGCACAAACGCCGGCTCGCCCTCGGCCTGGCCCTGATGCTCGTCAGCCGTCTGTCGGGGTTGGTCCTGCCGGCTTCGTCCAAGATCCTCGTCGACGAAATCATCGTGAAACAGCGCGCCGAGCTGCTGCTGTGGCTGGCCGCGGCCGTCGGGCTCGCCACCTTCGTGCAGGCGGCCACGTCGTTCGCGCTCTCGCAGGTGCTGGGCGTCGCCGCGCAGCGCGCCATCACCGACATGCGGCGCGCGGTGCAGCGCCACGTCATGCACCTGCCGGTGCAGTACTTCGATTCCACCAAGACGGGCGTCCTGATTTCCCGAATCATGAACGACGCGGAAGGCGTCCGGAATCTCGTGGGGAGCGGCCTCGTGCAGCTGGCGGGCGGCTTCATCACGGCCACGATCGCGCTGGGCGTCCTGTTCTATCTGAACTGGCGGCTCACGCTCATCACGATTGTCGTGCTCGGGCTGTTCGGCGTCTGTCTGGCGATGGCGTTCATGAAGCTGCGCCCGATCTTCCGCGAGCGGGGCAAGATCAACGCAGAAGTCACGGGCCGGTTGAACGAAGCGCTGGGCGGCATTCGGGTCGTCAAGGCCTACACGGCCGAGAAACGTGAGGAGCTCGTCTTCGCCAGGGGCGCGCACCGCATCTTCAGAAATGTCGCGCAGACCATCACCGGCGTCTCTGCGATGACCGCCGTTTCGACGGTCGTGATCGGCATCATCGGCGTCGTGATGATCGTGATCGGAGGGCGCTCGATCCTCGACGGCACGATGACCCTGGGCGATTTCGTCACCTACATCCTGTTCACCGGGATGGTGGCCGCGCCGCTCGTGCAGATCGCGTCGATCGGCACCCAGATCACCGAAGCGTTTGCCGGGCTCGATCGCATTCGCGAGATCCGCGCCACCGAGACGGAGCGGCAGGCGGCCGAGCGGCTCGCGCCGGCGGCCGAGATTCGCGGAGAAGTGGTGTTCGAGGACGTGAGCTTCGAGTACCGCCCCCATCTGCCGGTGCTGAAACGCGTGTCCTTTCGCGCGCGCGAAGGCTCGACGACCGCGCTCGTCGGGCCCAGCGGATCCGGCAAGAGTACGCTCACCGGTCTGGTGATGGCGTTTCATCGACCCGCCGGCGGTCGCATCCTGGTCGACGCCCGCGACCTCAACGATCTGCGGCTGCACGATTACCGCGCGCAGCTCGGGGTCGTCTTGCAGGATAATTTTTTGTTCGACGGGACCGTGGCGGAGAACATTCGGTACTCGAAGCCGCAGGCGTCCGACGCGGAGATGCGCGAGGCGAGCCGCATCGCCCATTGCGACGAGTTCATCGAAGGGTTCCCGGACAAGTACGACACGATCGTCGGCGAGCGCGGGATCAAGCTGTCGGGTGGCCAGCGGCAGCGGATCGCGATCGCGCGGGCCATTCTCGCCGACCCGAGGATTCTGGTCCTGGACGAGGCGACCTCCAGCCTCGACAGTGAAAGCGAAGCGCTGATTCAGGACGGCCTGCGGTCGTTACGGCGCGGCAGGACGACTTTCGTCATCGCGCATCGGCTGTCCACGATTCGCAGCGCCGATCAGATCCTGGTCCTCGAGCAGGGCGAAATCGTCGAGCGCGGCACGCATGACGAGCTGCTGGCGGCGTACGGCCGCTATCGTCAGTTGCACGACAAGCAGTATCAGGTGGAGAGCGATCGGTTCGTGAACCCCGGGGAGGATTTCACGCCTGAGCCGGAGACGCCGGCGCCGGCGGTCGCACCGGCGCGCCGGCTGTCGCCGAGGGCGTTATGAATCGGGCTACGGGCTCCGCTGAGGAACGATTCCCAGGATCTTCCGTAGCCGCTAGCCTGGAGCCTGTAGCCGGGACGTTGGAGCGCACGCACATGACCGACGATGACAGGAAACGCGCGGATGATCTGGTCAGCAATCTGGAGATGGCGACGGGACAGATCCTCCTGCGCGATCGGCTGCTGATGCCAACGGTCGAGGAAATGCGGAAGAACCTGCGCGCGCTGCGGGCGCTGCTGGGAATCGAGCGGCCGCATTAGAGAGTGGCCAGTAGCCAGTCGTCGGTTCGAACGCATTTCAACCGGCCACTGGCCACCGGCCACTGGCCACTAGATTCATGTCTTACCAATACATCTTCACCATGAAAGGTCTGGGCAAGGTCCATCCGCCCGACCAGGTGGTCTTCAAGGACATCTGGCTCTCGTTTCTGCCTGGCGCAAAGATCGGCGTCATCGGCGCGAACGGATCCGGCAAGAGCAGTCTGCTCAAGATCATGGCGGGCGAGGACACGGAGTACCTCGGGGAGGCGCTGCCCGCTGAAGGCATCAGCATCGGGTACCTGCCGCAGGAGCCGCGCCTCGACCCGACCAAGGACGTCCGGGGCAACGTCGAGGAAGGCGTCGCGGACACGCGCGCGCTGCTCAGGCGCTTCGACGAGCTGAACGCGCGGTTTGCGGAAGAGCTGTCACCGGAGGAAATGGACGCCGTCCTTCAGGAACAGGGTCGCGTTCAGGATCGCATCGACGCGCTGAACGCATGGGACCTCGACGCCCGGCTCGAAATGGCGATGGACGCGCTCCGGCTGCCTCCGCCCGACGCGGCCGTCGACACGCTGTCCGGCGGGGAACTCCGTCGCGTGGCGCTGTGCCGATTGCTGTTGCGTTCGCCGGATCTGCTGCTGCTCGACGAGCCGACGAACCATCTCGATGCGGAATCGGTCGCGTGGCTCGAGCGCTTCCTCAAGGACTACCCGGGCACGGTCGTCGCGGTCACGCACGACCGGTACTTTCTGGATAACGTCGCCGGCTGGATTCTCGAGCTGGATCGCGCGGTGGCGTATCCGTGGCAGGGAAACTACTCCTCCTGGCTCGATCAGAAGCAGCAGCGGCTCGCGCTCGAGGAGAAACAGGAATCCAAGCGCCAGCGGACGCTCGAGCGCGAGCTCGAGTGGATCCGGATGTCGCCGCGCGCGCGCCAGGCAAAAGGCAAGGCGCGGCTGAACGCCTACGAGGCGCTCCTGAACGAGGAAGGCACGGACCGGATCGAGCGCGCCGAGATCTACATCGCGCCGGGACCGCGGCTGGGCGATATGGTCGTCGAGGCTCGCGACGTGCGGAAGGCGTACGGCGATCTGCTGCTGATCGACGATCTGGACTTCACGCTGCCCCGCGGTGGCATCGTCGGCGTGATTGGCCCGAACGGCGCCGGCAAGACGACGCTAATCCGGATGATCGTCGGCCAGGAGAAGCCGGATGCGGGCGAGCTGCGGATTGGTGAGACGGTGCAGATCGGCTACGTGGACCAGTCACGCGATGCCCTCGTTCCGGACCGCACCGTCTGGGAGGAGATCTCCGGCGGGGGGAAGGACGAGATCGTGCTCGGCAAGCGCGTCGTGCCCTCGCGCGCCTACGTGTCCTGGTTCAACTTCAAGGGTACCGCGCAGCAGCGACGGGTGGGGACGCTCTCGGGCGGCGAGCGGAACCGCGTGCACCTGGCGAAGCTGCTGAAACGAGGCGCGAACCTGCTGCTCCTCGACGAGCCGGCCAACGATCTCGACGTCGACACCCTGCGGGCGCTCGAGGAGGCTGTCCTGTCCTTTGCAGGCTGCGCCATCGTCGTCAGCCACGATCGCTGGCTCCTCGATCGAATCGCCACCCATATCCTGGCATTCGAAGGCGACAGCTCGGTGGTCTGGTTCGAAGGAAATTACCAGGAGTACGACGCCGACCGCCGCCGCCGGCTGGGAGTGGCGGCGGACCAGCCCCACCGCATCAAGTACAGACGACTTACAAGATGAGTGCTTCGCGCCCGCATCCCGCGTATCCCCAACCCCGAATCCCCAATCTCGGCGGCATTCACCTCTTTGGCAAGCGAATTGAAGAGACGGATGGCAGAGGGGTCGTCCCGTGGCCGAGAAATCCCATCCGTTTCCCACCTGGTGGGCCGGCGCCGGCTGGTCGATTGGCTTGGCGCTCTGGGGGCTCGTCGCGTTCGTCAGGCGGCGACGTGCACGGCACCGCATTTCTGTGCCGCCGCTCAGCGAGCGCTGGCTCATCGAGCACGAGCTCACCTCCGGTCGGGATTCCGACACCTAGCCCCGAACCTCACCTGAATTCCGACACCGGATGCTGCGAAACACTGTGCTGTACCTCGACTGCCCTTCGGTTGAGGGTGGCTACTCAAGCGAGGTCCGGGGACATTAGCGTCCCCTTTCACAGACCTGCCGGTCCTGGGCTCGACCCAGGCGTCACGGATTTGGATCGCCTTCCGGCGTCCTGGAGCGTTCTGCCTTGAAGAAGGTGGCCGTCGCGCTGGCCTGCTGCGCGGTGGTGGCCATCATCTGGGTTCTCGGTCCGATCTGGCTCGGCGGGAATTTCCATCCGGTGATTCCCAATCGCGTGTACAGAAGCGGCGAGATGCGTGCCGCCGCATTGGAACGCGCCATCGACCGCCATGGACTGCGATCGATTGTGAATCTTCGGGGACGCGAGGAAGGCCGGGGCTGGTACGAAGACGAGCGCCGCATCGCACAGGCGCGGGGGCTCGTGAGGTACGACCTCGATTTCTCCGAACGCCTGCTGCCGCCACGTCCCGCCGTCGTCGAGCTCATC
>JACQTH010000243.1 GCA_016210935.1 Acidobacteriota bacterium
CAGGCACTCGAGGCACTCTACTCCTCTCCGCCTCCTCTCGGGCGCGCCCGCGGCCGTTCGGCGGCACCTCCGCCGCTGTCGGGAGGCGCAGATCGCATTTCACCACGCGGTGCCCGAGGCGGTGGCGCAGGTCGCGCGCCGCCCGGGTTGCGCCGTGGCGGTGGCGCCATCCCGGGCCCACGGTCCGGCGGTGGGCCGGAGCGCTCCGGCGCGCGCGGGACCGCTCGCGGATAGTCTCGGGGCCGATCCGGAGCACCACCTCGCTCGGTCTGCGGCGGGCGCTCTCGATATCTGGCCGGCGGTTCCGCACGGGGGATCTCGCCGGGCGTCATCTCACCGCGCGGCGCGCGCGGACTCGGCGCACGCTCCCACGTCCGCGGCGGCGTCTGATCGTCAGCCGGGCGGCGCGGAACCGCTCGCCACTGCGGCTGGGCGATCTGCGGCTGGCCTTCCTGGGGCTGTCCGAGAGCGGGGCTGCGCTGTTCGAGGTCGTCTGGTCTCGACGCGCCGGCCGAGGGACGCGGGGCTCCCAACACTTCGCGACCGCGCGGGAACCTTTGTCTCGGCACCGCGCCCGGACCGACGGTGTCCGGTGTGCGCCCATTCATCGGCGAATCACCCGGCGGGACATCGATTCGCGCCCCGGCCCCCAGGCGGCGTGAATCAGGACTTCCATCACCTTGCGGCCATCGGCGCGGCGCCGCACCCGGGCCCATGATCCCGAACGATCGCACGGGCGGCGCGACAGACGCCGGAGCGCCGGCGTCGAGAGATGTCCCGCCTCCGGCGGGCGCCGACCGCGGCACCGCGTAGCCTCTCGGGAAATCGCCGCGCGTGGGCGCGCGAAGCGGCGCCGAGGGCCGGGCGACCGCGTGCGCGGCGGCTGGCGGAATCGGCCGTTCGACGAAGGCGGGCCGATCGCGTCCAAACGTCCGGTGATCGACGACCACCGTGTGAACGCGGCGCACGCGTCCAAAGGAGTGATGCGGAATCACCGTCCACGCGAGAAATGGATCGTGGTGCCCGAATCCGAAAATCGGGCGGTTGTCGAATCCCAGCGGACACCACGCCACGTAGCCGGTCGCAAAACCCCAGCTTACCCAGGCCGGCGCCCACCGACTCATCGGAATCCAGAACCACGCGCCAAGGCCCGTCCGGCCCCATCGTCCGAAGTGATGGGTCGGCCAGCCCCACGGGTCGTACGCCACCCAGCTCCACCCGTATGGACCGGTGTAGCGCCAGTACCCGTTGAAGTAGGGACGCCAGCCTACGGGCGCGCTCGGATACCAGACGTTCCCGTAGGGCGCGTTGTACTGCCAGGAGCCGTACCGATCGAACGTGCCCCCGTACACGTGAAGCGGCTCCGGAAGGTACTGCGTCGATCGCGTGCCGAGCCGTGCATCGCGGCGGGACGCGGCCCACAAATCGAACGCATCCAGCCGCGCCGAATTGAAGGCGATCGGGAAGGATGGCGCCAGGCCATCGCGAGCGACGGCGCGTTCACCGGCGCCTACGGGGACCGCACCACGTTCAGTCGACAGTTCCGCCTCTCCGCGCACGACTTCGAGAACGACTTCGCGGCCGCGCCCGCTGGCGCTGTCCAGCAACCCGACACGAAATTCCCCCGGCGTCACCATCCGGACGACTCCGCCGGGCGTATCGACTTGATACCGCACGTCGCGGCGCGTGTCGGTGGCGCCGGCCAGCACCACCGCGATACGACCCGAGAGGACGCGCGCGAGCGCATCGGACAGAAAGTCAATCTGGGTGTATTCGTCGAGGTACAGCGCCGAGCCATCGGGGAAGAGAATCTCGACACGCCCCACCGACGTTTTCACCCGATCTCCTTGGAGCAGCGAGACGCCCGCGTGGAGTTCCTCGGATCGACCTTCGCGCTCCAGAACGGCCGCGCCATCGACGAGCGAGACGTGCGCAGGCGTATCGTACGAGAGCACGGGTGTCGGGCCCGGATCGGATGCTGGTGTCTGGGGGGACGCCGCCCCGGAGATGGGGAACACGAGCGCAATCGTGAGCAGCCAGCTGAGGTCAGCGCGATTCATGAACCGATCCTTGGAGGCTACACCAGTAGCGAAGCGCCGCTGGTGAGTTCGAGGCGGTGCTTCGCTAGCGTGGTCGACAGGCGGGCAACAGCATCATAGCACCGAAGCGGCTTTCAGTCAGCAGTTTGCAGGCGCTGGTCAAGCCGAACTGCTCGTCAAATCTTGACAAATAGACACTAAGATTTTATATTAATAACCGCCTAAAGATTGCGAATCGAAGGAACACACACATGAGCAAGATTATTGGCATTGACCTGGGCACGACGAACTCGGTGGTCGCGGTGATGGAAGGCGGCGAGCCCGTCGTCATTACCAACCCGGAGGGCAGCCGGCTGACGCCATCCGTCGTGGCGTTCACCAAGACGGGCGAGCGTCTGGTCGGTCAGGTCGCCAAACGGCAAGCCGTGACCAACCCGGAAAACACCATCTTCTCCATCAAGCGCTTCATGGGCCGCCGCTACGACGAGGTCACGGAGGAGATGCGGATGGTTCCCTACAAGGTCGCCCGCGTCGGAAACGGTGACGTGCGCATCCAGGCCGGCGGCAAGGAATCCTCGCCGCCCGAGATTTCCGCCATGGTGCTGCAGAAGCTCAAGCAGGCCGCCGAGGAATACCTCGGCCAGAAAGTCACCAAGGTGGTCATCACCGTGCCCGCCTACTTCAATGACGCCCAGCGCCAGGCGACGAAAGACGCCGGGCAGATCGCCGGCCTCGAAGTGATGCGCATCGTCAACGAACCGACGGCCGCTGCGCTGGCGTACGGGCTCGACAAGAAGAAGGACGAGACGATCGCGGTGTACGACTTCGGCGGCGGCACCTTCGACATCTCCATCCTCGAAGTCGGCGAGGGTGTCGTGGAGGTGAAGTCGACCAACGGAGACACGCATCTCGGCGGGGACAACCTGGATCAGCGAATCATCGATTGGATCATCGCCGAGTTCAAGAAGCAGGAAGGGATCGATCTCGGCAAGGATCGGATGGCGCTGCAGCGACTGAAGGAAGCGGCCGAGAAGGCGAAGTGCGAGCTGTCCACCGTCATGCAGACCGAGATCAACCTCCCGTTCATCACTGCGGATCAGTCCGGGCCGAAGCACCTCAACCTCACCCTGACGCGCGCCAAGCTCGAGCAGTTGGTGGACGACCTGGTCCAGCGCACGCTCGAGCCGATGAAGAAGGCCCTGGCGGACGCCGGGCTGGAGCCTTCGCAGGTGGACGAGGTGATCCTGGTCGGCGGCCAGACCCGGATGCCGAAGGTGCAGGA
>JACQTH010000244.1 GCA_016210935.1 Acidobacteriota bacterium
CGAGATACAGCAGCTTCGTCGTGCCCGCTTCCCACGCGGCCGGAATCAGGTGAGTCGCCACCCGCAGGTTGTCGAGCATCAGATCCGCCGGCGCCCGCTGATTGCCGGCAATGCCGGCGGTCCGTCCGGCGGCGACGAACACGTATTCCGGCCGGACCCGATCGAAGAACTGTCGCACCGCATCCATGTTGTCGTACGCGGGCTCGTCGTGAGCCGCGACGACATTCGCGTAGCCGAGCGCCGCCAGCCGGCTGTGCAGCGCCGCCCCGATCAACGTCGTGCCGCCCGCGACGTAGATGCTGGAGGTCTGCTTCATCCTCACGCCGTCGCGTACTGCCGTTCGAGGCGATGCGCGGTCATGTCGCGAATCTGACGGAGTGTGTGATCCCCGAATTTGTGCCGAACCAAGTCCAGATAGGCCGGATGGCTGAAATACGCGTTGAACGCGCGATCGCGGAACCGCAGGACCTCGCCCGCCGGCAAGTGACGCGTCGGCAACGGCAGCGTGTCCACTGAATGCTGCGAGTACCCGCTCCACTTCTCTGGCAGACGCCAGCCGGCGCGCTGCGCTTCCTGATACAGCGGCGATCCCGGATAGGCCATCGCCGAGTAGAAGTTGGCGAACTCGGTGTTCAGCTCCAGCGCGAGGTCCAGCGTCTCCTGCATCGACTCGAGCGTATCTTCCGGCAGCCCGAAGATGTAGTTTCCGATCACGTTGATCCCGGCCGCCTTCAGCCGCCCAATCGTGTCGAACACCTCATCGCGCCGGTACCGCTTGTCCACATCCGCCAGGACCCGCTCGCTCGCCGCCTCGATGCCCAGCGCGAGCCAGTTGAATCCGGCCCGCTTCAGTTTCTCGACCATCGCCGGCTTGACGGTGTCGACGCGCGCGTACGCCCAGATGTTGAGCCCATAGTCGCGCTCGATGAGCAGATCGCAGATGCCGATCACGTGCCGCGGGTGCAGCACGAACATCTCATCGGCGAACTTGACGTGCCGGACGCCGTACCGCGTCACGAGCAGCTCGATCTCGCGAACGACCTGGGGCGGACTCCAGAAGCGATAGCTGTTGACCGACGCCGAAAGACCGATCGCGTGTTCGCCGCCTTTGAACGGCGCCTGAATGCAGCAGAACGAGCAGTGATACGGGCAGCCGAGTGTCGTGTAAATCGCCGCGTACGGAGTGCGGGTGGGATACCCGAAACAATGCCAGTTGTGCGCGCGATAGCGGGACATCGGGAGCAGGTCCCACGCGATCCCGGGGATGTCGCGATCCAGGTCCGCCACGAGAGGTGCGGCGGGATTGAGGACAACCCCTCCGTCTCGCCGATACGCCAGCCCGGGAATCGCGCCGGGGTTCGGATCAGCGGCCGATCGCAGGGCCGCGAGCAGCGTCACAATCCCCACCAGGCCCTCGTCGCCGGTCACATAGTCGCAGCGCTCTTCCCGAAGCGTCCGCTCCGGAAGCGCCGCCACGTGTCCGCCCACCATGAGAACCTTCATCCGCGGGCTCAGATCCTTCAACGCGTTCACGCAGGCCGACGCGCCCATCATGTTCTGGGTGGATGCCGACGGCTGATGTCCGTAGACCACCACCGCCACAAGACGCGGTTCGAGATCGGCGATACGGGCCCCCGCCGCTTCAGGCGTCAAATCCTCCGCCTCCGCATCGACGATGGCGACGGAAAATCCTTTCTGGCGCACGAATGTCGCGATCAACCCGGCCCAGACGGGGTTCTCAATCGCCGTCAGCGATGTGCCGAGGCTCTGGTAAATCCTCGCGCGGCTGCCCGGATTGACGATCACGAGATCGAGTCGTGCGTTCTTCATCGGCCGACTTGCCCCGATTCCGGCGCGCGTCGCGGCTCCTGCACCCCAACGGTGGATTCAACGAGGTAGAGAGGCCGGCCGCGGACATCCTTGTAGATCCGGATGACATAGAGACCAATGGCGCCAACGGCGCCGATGATGGCCGACCAGAACAAGAACACGATTCCACCAACCGCGGCCGGGAGCGCCGCCGCTGACCCGAGAACCGCGGACGCGGCTCCGATCGTGACCATCATGGTACCGAGGACCAGGCCGAGTGCGGACAACACGACGCAGATGTAGATCGGCAGCTTGGGAAGGGAAGAAAACGACGTGAGCCCGGTGACGAACGTCTTCCAGGGATTGCGACTGAAAAACGGAAAGTGGGTCGAGCCGGCGTGGCGCGGCTCTCGTTCGTACGGCACGAACGCCTGCGTCGATCCGATCCAGACGGCCAGCCCCCGCAGATACGGATCCGACTCCTTGAGCCCCAGCAGCCGCTCGACCGCGGCACGTGAAAGCAGCTTGAAGTCGCCGGCATCCACCGGCAGCTCGATCGGCGAGCCATAATTGATGATCCGATAGGCCAGGCGCGTCAACGCGATCTTCAGCGGGTTCTCGCCATGGCGTCTGGTCCTCACCGTGTGAACGACCGCGGCCCCGCGGCGCCACTGGTCCAGCAGGTGCGGAATGACTTCCGGCGGATCTTGAAGATCGGCATCCATGTAAACGACCGCGTCGCCGGACGCCGACGCCATGCCGGCCAGCACGCACTCGAGCACCCCGCACCGCCGCGCCCTGGTGATGAGCTTGACGCGCGGGGGGCGCGCGCGTTCCTGCACGGGATCGATCACTTCGATCGCATGAAGGGCGGTCCCTACAATGTAGGACTCTCCGACGCCAATCTGTCGAAGCGGGAGCTGTGCCAGCGGATCCAGCAGC
>JACQTH010000245.1 GCA_016210935.1 Acidobacteriota bacterium
GGCTCACGCCGGCCGCCTCCGTCGATCGGCGGACTGCCGCCAGGGCCTGCGCGCACAGCTCCTGGAGGGTTTCCGCCACGGCGGGGTCGGGCGGCGGCGCGGCGAGACCCATAATCGATCGGGCCACCTTCCGGCTGGCTTCGGCATCGAACCGGAGCACGAGGGTGCCCCGGAGCCGGCCGCCGACCGCGGCCTGCACGCGCCAGCACGTGTCGAACGAAGCTGACGCGGGCTCCACGGTCGTCTCGACGGCCAGCAGCGCGCCCACGACCACCCCGAGCTCCCGACTCACGGATTCAATCAGCGCGTTTCCGATCACAGGTCCTCACGTCAAGACTCACCACATCACAGCTCACCGAATCACTCCTCGGGCATCCTGGTGATTTCGACGGCGGTTCCCATGTCCGTCTTCACCAGGTGCCCGCCGAACTTCACCACTCCGCCGACGCACACGTCCAGCGCGTCTTTGAGGGACTGGCCGAACGAGACAATGTCATCGGGCTCGAGCGCCAGCAGCTGCCGCATGCTCATCGACGACGCGAGCTCGGTGGTCACCCGGACGGATACCCGCGACAGGTTGCTCACCAGCTGCTGCTGCTCGATCGGCCGCGGCTCTCGCCTGGACCGGTACCAGCCCTGGGTGAGCTTGTGACCGATCGTCTCGATCACGCTGGCCGGAAAACAGATATTCAACATGCCGCGCACGTCGCCGATCTTCAGATCGAACACCAGGAGGACGACAGCCTCGTTCGGTGCCGCGACCTGCAGCATCTGGGGCCGCGTCTCCCGGCCGGCGATCCGGAACGTGACCTCCACAATCGGCCGCCACGTCTCGGCCAGGTTCTCGAGAATGTGCTTGACCACGCCGTCCACGACGTTCTGCTCGATCTCGGTCAGGGCCCGGTTCACCGCCACGCCCTGCCCGGTGCCGCCGAGCATCCGGTCGATCATGGTGAACGCGACGTTGGAATTCAGTTCCAGCGCACCGAGACCGTCGAGCGGATCCAGACCGATCGCATAGAAGGCCGTCGTATCGGCCAGCGACATCAGGAACTCCGAATAGCTGGCGGCCTCGACCGAGACGATCGTGACGTCGGTCACGGATCGCAGAAAGGCGGAGAGCGAGGTGGAGACGTTGCGGGCAAACCGATCGTGGAGAAAGTGCAACGACCGAATCTGCTCTTTCGAGACGCGGTCCGGACGCCGAAAGTCGTAGATCGGCACCGCATCGTCGCCGGCGTGGAGCCGGTGCAGGCCCCGCTGGATCTCGGCCGCGGATCCGAGCAGCGTTTCGAGCTCCTGGGGCGACAGCACTTTCCGCATCAGGCCCGTTCCCTGGCGGTGAGCGCCTGCAGCCTGTCGCGCATGGAGGCGCGCAGGCGCGCGATGGCCAGCGCGCGCAGCTGGCAGACCCGCGACTCGCCGACGCCGATGACGGCGCCGATTTCCGCGAGCGTGAGCTCCTCCTCGTAGTAGAGCGCCAGAATCTGCCGCTCGCGCGCGGGGAGCGTCGCGATCGCCTCGGCCAGATGGCGTGTCAGCTCGCGCCGCTCGAGCTGCGCTTCGGGACCGTCGTCCGGATCGAGACACAGCTCGAGAATCGGCGTGCCGTGGGCGTCGGATCCGTCGAGCGGCCGAAGGGCGCACACATCGAGGCCCCGCAGCTGATCGAGCAGGCCGGCGTACTCGTCGGGGGTCAGCGCCAGCGCCGCCGCGATCTCGTCCTCGGTCGGCTCGCGCTGCAGTTGATGGCGCAATTGCGTGATGGCGGTGTCCAGCGACCGGCGCAGCTTCCGTAACGATCGCGGGGCCCAATCCAGGTCGCGCAAGGCGTCCAGCATGGCGCCGCGAATGCGCTGGCGGGCGAACGCGTCGAAGGGGACCCCCGTCGCGGGCTGGTAGCGGCCAGCCGCGTCGATGAGGCCCAGGACGCCCACGCTGATGAGATCGGTGAGCTCGACCTGACGGGGAAGACGCCGGGCGAGCCGCTGGGCCATCGATTTGACCAGGGACAGGTGATGGACGACCAGCCAGTTCCGATCATCGTGCCTGGCCGTGTCCATCATGCACACGGCAGCACCTCGTGATCTGTCGCGGGCGCCGCCGCACCGGCCACCAGGCGCAAGGCCATGCTGTCGTTCGCCCGCCGGCCGCTTACGCGCCGTGCCAGCATCCGGAAACACCGGCTGGCGGGCGCCTGCGGCAGATGGTCCACGACCGGCCTCTGGGCCAGCACCGCCTCGCGCACGCTCGGATCGTCGAGCACGAATCCCAGATAGTGCACGCGGCGGTGAAGGAACCGTGTGACCGCGATGTCGAGCTGCCGGAAGAGCAGGTCCGCTTCGTCCTGGCTTCTCGCGCCGTTGACGATCAGCCCGAGCTCCTTTCGCGGATCGACGGTCGACAGGATCTTGATGACCGCATACGCATCCACCACGGCCGTCGGCTCCGGTGAAGTCACGACCAGAACGCGCTGCGACATCCCGAGAATCTGGATCACGTTGTCGGAGATGCCGGCGGCCGTGTCGACCAGCAAGAAATCGACCGCTTCCTGCAAGGTGTCGAGCGCCGCCGACAGCTGCCCGAGTTGGCGCGGCGAGAGCGCCGTCAGCTCGCGCAGCCCCGAGCTCGCGGGGATCACCCGCACGCCAAGCGGCCCGTCGATCATGATCTCCGGCAGCGTCTTCTCCCCGGCAAACAGGTGGCCGAGATGGAATGGCGGCGCGAGACCGAGCAGCACGTCCACGTTGCCGAGGCCGAAATCCGCGTCGAGGATCGCCACCCGTTGGCCCAGCCGGGCGAGGGCGACACCCAGGTTCACGACGACGTTGGTCTTGCCGACGCCGCCTTTGCCGCTCGTAATCGCGAGGGTGTTGACACTGTGGCTTCCGGCCTGAGCCGGCAGATCTTCCGCCGCGCATCCGCGCAATCGACCGACTTCGACGGCGGGTTCGTCGAACGGCTTGACTCGGAAGCCACGATCGCCTTGGCTCGGAGCCGTCATGCCGATATCCTCACCGCACCCGCCGACTCGCCCAGCACGCAGCCCGCGAGGATCGCGCCGGTGGCCCGAATCAAATCTTCGGGCACGCGCTGGCCGACGCCGAGATACGACACCGCCGGGCCGCGAGCGCCGCGCAGGGCCGACAGCAGCGGCGAAAGAGTGTCGGTCTCGTCGACCTTGGTGATGACGACCGACTGCGGCGCGGTCACCCGAAATCGCTCGATGGCGCGGCGAACGTTCTGCGGCTGGGTCCCCGCCGCGATCACCAGGTGCGTTCGGAC
>JACQTH010000242.1 GCA_016210935.1 Acidobacteriota bacterium
AGGGAGGGCTGCTCCTCGGTCGCGTGGCGCCGGAGGAGCTGCATCCAGGCGATCCGCTGGCGCAGCTCGACGGCCTACAGAACGGCTTGCTGCTGGAAACCGACGTCCTCGGAACGGTCGGCATCCTGCAACTCGACGGCGGTTTGACCCAGACGGCGTACGCGTTGCTCTCCGATCTGATAACGATAGCGAAACAGGGACTCTGGACCAGGGACTCGGGATTAGGGCCCGCAGTCCCCAGCCCCTAGTCCCTGGCCCCTTGTCCCTATGACTTCTGTGGCCCTCATCACCGTCTTCACCGGCTCCGCTTGAACGCCCTGCCAGCGGGTGAAAGAGTTTCTTTCACGAAACGGCCACGCCTTTGTCGAACGCAACGTCGACGACGATCCATCGGCGTACGACGACCTCATCGCGCGAGGCTGTCGATCGGTCCCCGTCACCGTCATTGGCGAGCGGGGCGAGCGGGGCGAGCGGGGCGAGCGCGTCATCAAAGGCTTCGATGAGGAACAGCTGTCCGCGGCGTTGAGGAATCATGGGTAACAACAACAGCCCGCTCGCCGGCATCACCGTGCTGGACCTGACGCGCGTGCTGTCGGGCCCGTACTGCACCATGCTGCTCGCGGACATGGGAGCGCGCGTCATCAAGATCGAGCAGCCCGGAAAGGGCGACGACACGCGCGCGTGGGGCCCGCCCTTCCTCGACGGCGAAAGCGCCTATTTCCTCAGCATCAATCGCAACAAGGAAAGCGTCACGCTCGACTTCAAGCGTCCCGAAGGACGGGCGGTGCTGGACCGCCTCGTCGCCATTGCTGATGTCCTCGTCGAGAACTTCCGGCCGGGCACGCTCGAGAAGTGCGGTTTCGGCTACGAGCAGCTGTCCACGAGATTCCCGCGCCTGATCTACTGCTCCGTTTCCGGGTTCGGCCACACGGGTCCTCAACGCGATCGGCCCGGGTACGACGCGGTCATCCAGGCCGAGGGCGGCCTGATGAGCATCACGGGAGATGCCGACGGTCCCCCGTACCGCCTGGGCGTTGCCATCGCGGACATCGTCTCGGGCATGTTCGCGGCCCAGGGGATCTCGCTCGCGCTCCTTCACCGGGAACGGACCTCCGGACGAGGGCAGCACGTCGACGTGGGAATGCTCGATTCGGTCGCCGCGCTGCTGACCTACCAGGCGTCCATCTACTTCGCGACCGGAGCGTCGCCGACACGCATGGGCAACCGACATCCGACGATCGTCCCCTACGAGGTCTTCCCGACCAAAGACGGCGACTTCGTGATTGGCGTGGGCAACGACGATCTCTGGCGGCGTTTCTGCCACGTCATCGGCCGCGACGATCTGGGCGCCGACCCGCGGTTCGCGACCAATGAGCGGCGCGTCAGCGCCTACGACACGCTCATCCCGACGTTGCACGACGTCCTGCGGACCCGCACGCGGCAGGAGTGGATCGACCTCTTGTCAGTCGCCGGGGTTCCCTGTGGCTCGGTCCGCGAGGTTCGGGACGTGCTGAACGATCCTCAACTCGCGGCGCGCGAAATGGTCCGCGAGGTGTGGCATCCGACCGCCGGAGCGGTCAAAGTGTTGGGCGTTCCGGTCAAGCTGTCGGATTCACCGGGACGCGTTCGAGCGGCGCCGCCGAAACTCGGCCAACACACCGAACAGGTCCTGACGAGGGATCTGGGGTTCAGTCCGCAGGAGGTGGCGCGGCTCCGCGAGAAGAAGGTGATTTAGAGGAGAAAGGAGGAAGGAGAAAGGAGAAGAGCGCCTCGTCGCGCCGCAACTGGCTCCCTACTTCGTACTTCTCCTCCGTCCTTCTTCCTCCTTCCTCCTTACTCCTCACTTCTTGCCTGGAAGGCTTTATGGAAGTCTCAGAAGTCAGGCGCCGGCTCCGGCAGGAACTCGAGCGGACCCGCGCCGCGCACGCGGAACGTCGCGCCAGAACCGATGCCGCCGGCCGCGACTACGAGGAATTCCTGTCGCGCGTGGCGACGCCGGTGTTCCGGATGACCGCGACCGCATTGAAGGCTGAAGGGCTGGGGTTTTCGCTCTTCACGCCGGCGGGGAGTCTCCGCCTCGCCTCGGACCGGACGGGAGCCGATTACATCGAGCTCGCCCTGGATGCCCACTCTGACCCACCGCGGCCGATCCTTCACGTGGGCCGCGCGCGGGGGCGTCAAACCATGGAATCGGAACGAATCATCGCGGAGGGAAAGGCGATTCGCGAGCTGACCGAGGAGGACGTGCTGAACGCGCTGGTGGCCGAGGTCGCCGAGTTCGTGGTCAGGTGAGGTCAGGCCGGGCTAGGCGAGTCGTTCCACGAACGAGCTGTCGATGCCCTCGCGCTTCAACAGGCTGAGGAACCCTTCACGGTCGAACGCCTTCCGATAGGCCTCGCGGGCCTCCACGGCGCCGCTCTGGACGAAGGCGACCAGCGCGTCGTTGAGCGGCACCATCCCGTACTTCCGGCCGCCTTCCAGGCCCAGGGGAAGCTGCGAGATTTTGCCTTCCGCGATCAGGTTCGCGATGGCCGGCGTGTTCAGCAGCACTTCGCGCGCGGCGACGCGGCCGCCGCCCGCTTTCCGGAGCAGCACCTGCGCCACGACCCCGCGGACCGCTTCCGCCAGGGCGAGTTGAATCTGCGGCCGGCGATCCGGTGAGAACTGATCGAGCACGCGGACGATGGCCGCCGTCGTCGTGTACGCGGTGAGGGATCCGATGACGAGATGTCCGGATTCTGCCGCATCGAGAGCCAGCGCGATCAGCTCTGGCGAGCGCAGCTCTTCGATGATGAGAACGTCCGGATTCTCCCGCAGGGCCGCGCGCGCCGCCGCGAGCCACTCGTCGTTGTCGCCGCGCACTTCGCGCTGGCTCACGACCGAGCCGCGGCTCTCGTGCACGAACTTGATCTGGCTTTCCAGCGTGATGACGTGATCGCATCGCGTGCGGTTGATCAGATCGACGAACGCCGACACGAGCGTCGACTTGCCGCTCGAGCGCGGTCCGGTCACCAGAATGAAGCCTTCCGGTTCCGCGCAGAGGGCCTGGATTTCGCGCGAGAGGCCGAGCTGATCCGCTGAAATCGCCCGCTGCGGGATCATCCGGAAGATCCCGCCCGGACCGCGATGATCGCGGAAGCTCAGACACCGGACACGCCCGACCTCCGCGACATCCGACATCCATTCCGTCGCGGCGCCGGTCTGAAGCGCTTCACGGCTTCGCTCCGGGGCCAGCTCGAGAATCAGCGACTCCACTTCCGGGCCGGTGAGCTGATGCTCGCCGGACAACTCGGTCACCTCGCCGTCGACGCGAATGAAGGGTTTTGCCTGGGCCACAAGATACAGCGTCGAGGCGCCTCGCGCCGAGGCGACGCGCAGGAGTCGGTCGAGACCGGCAATCCGCTGCGATGCCGTCAGCCGCGTCGGTTCCGAACGGACGGCCGGACGCGACAGCGGGACGACCACCGCGGCTTGCGGTTCCCGCTCATCGTCCGTGTCGAGACGCGACGGCGTCAGCGCGGCGGGCGTGTCGCCGGCCGGCGGCGTCGGCCGCGGCACGCTGGAGGCGGCTGGGGTTGCCGCCGGCGCCATCGAGAGCGCCACGGGCTGCGGCATCGGGGCCGGCGTAGCGCCGGCCTTGTGGCGGCGCAACTCCACCCAGATGTCGTCGCCCCCTCGGGCGGCGATGACCGAGAATCGATCGCCTGTCTCGGTCGCGGACGGAAGGTCGTACGCGACCGCTCCCAGTTCCTGCAGCGCGCGCTGCGATTCCGCGGGAAGCAGTTGATTCAGGATGCTGGAGGCCGCTTCGAGCGTCAGCAGCTTGGTGGAGATTTCGACCGGTCCCGCGGGGGCAATGACGTACGGCTTCTCGCCGACATGCATGACGAGACCGTCACCATCGGCGCGCGCAATGGCCGCAAGAAGGGATTCGACAACTGCCACTGAATTCTCCACGAAGAGTTGGTGATCACCAACTCACCAACTGGCTGATGAGGGCGTGACCGGTACCTACACAGAATGTCGGCCAGAGCTTACACAACCATTAGGTGATGCGCCGCCCCTCGTCTGTGCCGAACTGTGCAGCGCGGCGAAGTCTAAGTTATTGCAGAAATGAGACTTAGCGCCTCGAGGCCTCCCGGCGGGGCGGATCGCCAATCCGATAAATACGCACCAGTTCCACGAGCTTGTATCCGCGGGTCTGGTACGGCGGGATGACACGCTCCGTCTTCAGATACTGAATCATTCCTTCGTCTGAATAATCCGGCGGACCTATTCGATCGTGGCTTTCGAACAGCCGCCCCAGGTCCGCCAGGGTCATGGCGGGTTCCTCGGTCACCTGCCTGAAAGGAATCACTCCAAACCGCCGGGCAACGGCCACCCGTCTTCGGACCACGAAGCGGACATACAGTTCGTTCGAGATGAAGCTGTACCCGCTGTCGGCCCGCGTAGCCGCGGCGTCCTCGACCCGGACGAACTCGATTTCAGAGATGTCCTTCAGGGTTTCAACGAGTCGATGCGTGAACTCGCCTTCGCCGGACCACTTGGAGGTATCGAGATTCATGGAGAGGTGCAAGGTGCAAAGGTGCAAGGTGCAAAGGTGCGGAGGGGCATTGTCCCTACCCTCCTGCACTCTGCACCTTGCACCCTGCACCTTGCACCCTATTTTCTCGCTATATGTAACGCCATCAACCCGCCCAGCACGGGTTCGAACCTGGCATCGGCGAACCCGTGGGTCCGCATCAGGTCGGCGACACCGCGCGCACCGGGGTACGTGCGAAGCGACTCCGGAATATATCGATACGCGTCCGGATCACGGTGAAGCCCGAGGCCGAGGATCGATCCCACTACGGTCAGATAGGAAAAATAGATCATCCAGAGGACCTGGTTTCGAGGTCTGTCGAAATCGAGCGACAGAAGACGTCCCCCTGGCCGCAACACCCGCGCAATTTCGTCAAGGGCGGTCGAGAGCTCGGGCACATTGCGCAATCCGTAGCCGGTGGTGACCACGTCGAAAGACGCGTCGGGGAAGGGCAACGCCATCATGTCGCCGGCCAGAAATCGGAGAGCATTTTTAGTTTGTCGTGGGGCTGCTCGCTCCGGCGAGCCCCCACTCCCACGACCTACCACCGCTCGCTCGCGCTCGCGGCGCTGATGAGCGGCTTCCGTGTCGAATTCGAATACTTTCTGGCGGGCCAGCTCGATCATCCGAACCGTGATGTCCAGGCCCACGACATCGGCGCCGTATGTTGCACATTCGAACGCAATGTCGCCGGTTCCGCATGCGGCGTCGAGGACCAAGTCTCCGCTTTTCAGGTGCCCCCGAGCGACGAGCCGTCTTTTCCAGCGCCGGTCCTGCCCATACGACAGCAGGATAGTGATCAGATCGTAGCGGTCGGCGATCGTCGCGAACAATCGCCGGACGTAGGTCGACTTGCCTTCGGGGCTACTGAGCGTTGAGCGGAGCGACACGAGAGCACACTCGCGTGGCTTCCGCCTTCAGGCGGAAGATCTGCGACCATTCTTCCGGCTAACCGCCTCTGCCAAAGGCTACGGCGAGTCTCGCCGAAGCGCGCTTCGCGCGCGAAGGCGGAAGCCGGAAGCCACGGGGACTTATTCGACGGCCACGTCCCCCGCCATCATCTTCGAATGGGGACGGCAGGCATAACGGTAGTTCGCCGTGCGGCGCGGGACCTCGAAGACCACCGAGGCTGTTTCCGACGTCTTCAGCGTGGCGGTGGCGACCCCGAGATCACGGATGGTGAAGTCGTGCAGGACGCCCTTGTCTTCGTTCTTCAGCGTGAGCCGGACGCGCTCGCCCGGCTTGAGGCGAATGACGGGGTTGGGCGCGGTGTCCTCGTCGAGATAGAACGCCATCTGCCTCGCGACGAGGCCAATTTCACGCGGCTCCTGCCGAGCGGTCGCGAGAAGGGGAAGCGTGACGATGGCTGCAGCCAGAACCGGAACCGAGAGCCAGAGGGAACGAATGCGCATCTTATGAATCCCTACCCAATCAACATCCCGGTGACGTACATCACGCCGAAGCCTGCCATCAGGCCCGCCAGAACGGGACCGCGGGCAAAGTAGCGTGCGACCGGAGCATCGGACGCCATCTGGCGTGAAATCTGCACGACCACCTGGGCAATCGCGCCGACACCAATCGCCAGGAATGCCACCGACCACACCGGCGAGTAGACGAAGCCGCCGAGCCACGCGCCGGCAATCGTGGGCGCCCCGCCGATCGCCCCAAGCTTCACCAGATCGATCAGGCGCGGCTTCGAGCTGCCGGCGTCCGTAGGACCGCGATCCACTCTGGGCACGAGCGGCGCAATGATCGCCAGGCCTTCGGTCGTGTTGTGCAGCGTGAACCCCACGATCAGCAGCGTGCCCAGCGTCGCCTCGCCGAGCGCGAACGCCGCGCCAATCGCCAGGCCCTCGCCGAAATTGTGCAGGCCGATCCCGATGGCGACCAGCAGCGCCAGAACGAACCCGCCGCCGGCGGCCGCGGCCGCCCGGCCCCGCGTTCTGCGATCGCGCAGCCACCCCCCCAGCGTCTCGAGCGCGAGGTACGCGCCGATCACCCCAATTCCGAAGAGCGCGGCGCCCTGAAACGATCCGGGAATCATATCGGCTGCTTCGAGCCCTTCATGAGCGCCGTCGAGGAGCAGGAAGACGAGCAGGCCAATCGTCAGGGCGAGCACAAAGTCGAACCCGCTCCGGCGCAGACGCGCGACCAGCGGGTACCACAGGAGTCCAATCGCGACGGGAATCACGCCGACATAGAGGCCGATCAGCGAGAACACGCCGAAAAAGCGCGCGTCGGGCCGCGGCGTTTCGACCGCGACCGGAATCGTGTGCTCGAACGCGGTCCCGGTCGAGGTCAGAACCTTGACGATATGGGATTCGCCGACCACCCACGGATAGGGAATCTTCAAGGTCGCCTGCTCGAGGTGCCGCAGCTCTCCGGGCCGATCGGACTCGAATGACCAGTACGCCTCATCGATCTGTACCTGCGCGATCCTGACCGGATCGGGCCCGTCGTTCAGCACGGTCACGGTGAATCCCGCCTCGTTCAGCACAATGCGCTGAAACGTCAGCCGCTCGACGGGCGGAACTCCCTCGCTCTGCAGCGACCGGGCGGGATCCCACCAGACGATCGCGGCGACGAGGCCGCCCAGCAGCAAGAGCGGCAGCAATGCCGCCGCCCAGACCGGCACGCGCTTCGTCTTCGTCTCCGATGTCTCGACGCGCTCGCGTGCCACCACGTCGGCGACCTCAGGTTTCACGGCTCGGCTCCACGCGGAAGAGCCCCATCCACCCGAGCTCCGCGAATTCGCTCTGGTGCGCATGGAACATGAACTCGCCGGGATAGCGGAAGGTGGCCTCGAGAATCGCGCGCTCTCCCTGACACAACATGATCGTGTCGGTCACATCCGACGGCGAGAGCGAGGTGCCGGTACGGAAGACGTCGAAGAACACGGCGTGCACGTGCATGCTGTTCAGCAGATCGAACTCGGTCACGTTGATCAAATACATCCGCACGCGTTTTCCAACGGTCACTCGAATCGGATCGTGCAGGTAGTAATGCGCGACCGTGTTGACCGCGTAGACCTCGTTGTCCGCGTCGAAGTTCGTGTCGAACCCGTTCATCATCATGACCAGCTCGTCCGCCGGCGGCCGGCCGCCTTTCGGATCGATGATGAACGTGCCATACAGCCCCTTGTGAATGTGCCGCTTCAGCGGGTTGGCGTGGCAGTGATACAGGTGCAGCCCGAACGGCTCGGCGTCGAACTCGTAGACGAACTTCTCGCCCGGCATGACCTGATGCGCCGGGAGCGATCCGTCCATCTCCGGCCGATGCCAGCCGTGGAAATGAATCGTGTGGGGATGCGAGCCCTGGTTGACGAAGTTGATTCGGAGGCGATCGCCCTCGGTCGCCCGAACGGTCGGCCCGGGAACCTGACCGTTGTAAGTCCAGGCGGGGAAAAACATCCCCGGCGCGATTTCGATTTCCCGATCGACCGCAAAGATCTCGTACTCCCGAAGGAGCGAGCCGTCGGGGCGCCGCGTTTCGCGGTAGAACTTCTCACGCTGCCCGGGCGGCAGGTCCGAGAAATTCGAGGCCCGAAGGTATGTCGTGGGGTTGAAAACGTCCGTTGAAACCCGGCCGACCGTAGTCATCGAATGGCCGGCGTGTCCGAAGGTGCCGGTAGAAAAGGTCGGCGGGTCAGCCGTCGCCAGCTGCCTCTCTGCCCGCAGACGCCGCCCGCCCAGAAGCCCAAGGGCACCAGCCCCAAGGGAGGTCAAGCCCGTGATCTGCAGCAGAGAACGTCGCGTGAACCTCGAGCTCATATCAATGCAGCGTTTGCGGCGGCAGGCTGATTGCGCGGACCGCTTGGAGATTTTGACTAATCAAAATATAATATTCCCTGCTCCCAAAAGTCAACATTCAGTCTTACAATCAACCTCTTTTGCAGGGTGATGCTGGCGTCCCCGACCGTTGAGAACTACCTTAAGGCCATTTACCAGGGACAGTCCGCGTTGGCCGATGGCCAGCATGTCCCGATGGGCCAGCTCGCGGCGGCGCTGGGCGTGGTTCCAGGCACGGCCACGACGATGGTCAAGGCCCTCGCCGAATCGGGACTGGTCAGCTATGAGCCGTACGTCGGCGTGCGGCTGACGGTTGCAGGAGAAAAACTCGCGGTCATGGTGCTGCGGCGCCACCGCCTCGTCGAACTGTTTCTCGTGCAGGTCATGGGAATGAACTGGACGGAAGTGCACGACGAGGCGGAACACCTGGAACACGCCGTCTCCGATCGCCTGATCCAGCGCATCGATGCGATGCTCGGCCATCCGCAGGTCGATCCGCACGGCGACCCGATCCCTGATGCGTCAGGCACCGTCGACCGTCACGAGTACCACAGTCTGCTGACCTGTCCGCTGAACACGCGCGTGACGGTGACGCGAGTGCTGGATCAGAATCCGACGTTCCTCAAATTCATCGAGGACTGCGCGCTGATGCCCGGACGCGCCGTCGAGGTCACGACGCGTGACACGGCTGCCGACAGCGTATCGGTGAAGACGCCGGATCGCACCGTCACGATGGGTGCACGCGCCGCGTCGAAGCTGTTGGTGCAACTGGAGACGAATCCGATCTAGGAGCTCGCGTGGCCTCGCGTCGAGCCACGACCACCCCTGCTCCCCTCGTCTCAGAGCGACCGCAGGAACGCGAGAAGCGCATCGCGCTCCTCGGGGGCCAATCGCGCAAACGCTCGCTCAGCCAGCTCGGCCTCGTTGCGATGACGCTCGATCGCATCGAGAATCGTGACGGCGCTGCCATCGTGCAGAAGCGGGCGGCGGAATCGGAGTCCCCATAGGGCGGGTGTTCGTACCTCCGTCGGCTCGGCCGATTCCTGACGAATCCCATCGCCGGTTCCGATGTCGTGCAGCAGGAGGTCGGAGAAGAGCGGGACCGGACGGCCATTGAAGAGCGGGTTTGTGTTGGGCCCGGTCGTCAGCACCGGCACGTGACACGATCCGCATCCGATCGCGGCGAACACGCGCTCGCCTTCCTGCGTCCGATCATCCACGCGACCGCGCGGCACGGGGGCCAGAAAGCGCATGAACGACTCGAAGTTGTCGATGCCGCGGCGTCGGGTCGCAGGATCCGGCTTGTCCTCGGGGTCCGGCGTGGGATCGCAGACCCGCATCCGTTCCTCTCCTACGCCGAACGCGTATTCCTGTGGAAACAGCTCGTTGGTGATCCCCATTTCATTTCGGTAGGCGTCCGCGCCAAAGGCGAGCAGCGTGGCGTGCTGCGCCTTCCACCCGAAACGACCGACCCGGCGAACGCCCGAGGCTGCGTCGACCACGAGCGCCGCACGTCCGCTGACGCCGTCGCCATTCAGATCGAAAGGATCCTCCAGCGCGAGCACTGTCTCGTCGGGAATGGCCTCGACCAGACCGGCGCCGAAGAGGGGAATCGGGGCACGTCGCGCGAGCACGTTGACATCGTCGGGAAGCTGCGCCTGACATCCATGGGTCGGGACCGACAGCATGTGGATGAGGGTGTCACCCACGTCGTTGAGTCCACGAATGGCGCCGGTCGATTCGCGGTACGCCGCACGGACTTCGAGAATCACGCCGCCGCCGCCGATCGCAGGCACGTTGTGACACCCCGCGCAGCTGGTGCCGTTGTATGCAGGTCCGAGGCCATCCTCGGCGGTCTCCACCTCGAGGAAGTCGTCCAGGCCCATTCGGAATTCGGCGAACTCCTGCGGTCGCAAGCCGGGAAGCGGGCCGCCGAGGATCGGTTGGCCCGACTGGCCGCGCGCCGGGATGTGCAGCAGGATCGTCGCCGTCCACACTACCAACGCGATCGCTACCCACCGTCTCATCGCGCACCACCCTTCGTCAGCAACCACGCACCACAGAGCACACAGAGACCACGGAAAAACCCATTGAATTCTCTGTGCTCTCCGTGTGATCTGTGGTGATACTTCGGGCTTTTTGCTCTTCGGGTGCGTCGACAATCAAAACCCCCCGCATGAAGTTGTGACCTGCGCCGCACATCCGGCTGCACTCGAACGTGTACCGCCCGGACTTCTCGGGCTTGAAGACGGTGACTGCTTCGCCCTGTCCTCGCTTCGGCACAGTCAGGTTGACGCCCCCGCCGACGATGCGGAATCCATGCGCCGTGTCGTCGCTCTTCACGCGGATCTCGACCTCTTCACCCTCGGTCAACCTGATCTCGGTCGGCCAGAACTCGAAGCGCTCCGCCGTAATGTGGATGACGCGACGCGGCGATCCGGTTTGCGCCGCCGGCGCGAGACCGGACGTTGCGGTCGCAGGTAGCAGCAGCAAGATCGACACAATGACTCGAGTCGCCACGGTTCTCCTCTCAAAACCACCAGCCCAGTCCGACGTTCACGATCTGGCGCGTCGGAACAAGGCCGCTCTGGTTCTGTAATCGGACGTAATCGGCCTTGACCGCGATGTCAGGGTCAGGAAAATACGTGATCCCGAAGACCCAGGCTTCGCGGTCGAACTCCTTCAACGGAACGAAGCCGACGGGCATGCGATATTGCGTGTCGAAGTTCTCGTAGCGGACGAAGCCGACGAGGTCGCGGGGAGCGCCGGCGTTCCAGATGCGGTAAGCAGCCTCGCCGTAGAATCCGCGCAGCGAGCGCGCGATGTTCGGCGAGACGCCGGTCAGCCTGGCCATGGCGTCGTTCAGGCGCGCCGCGTCGTCGATGCCGACCTGCGCGGCTTGCGCCCTCAGCTCGAGACGATCGGTGCGGTAGCGTGCGTCCACCTCGCCGATGCGGACACTCGTATCCAGCCGGGGCACACTGAAGCTCGAGTCGCCTCCCCACGCGCTGGCGCCAATCGTCAGATGGCGGCTGCTGCGATACTCGAGCCTCCCGGCAAACGCGACATTGCGCACGTTCGCTTGCGATCCCTTCTGACGACCTCCGCGAATGCCTTTCTCCGCGGTGAATTCGAGCGCGTTGAGCGGAGCGAGCGCGTAAGCGCGATAGCGGAACCCCCGGCCGAGATCACCATGAACCCCGGCGCCGGCTTCGAACCACGTCGTCGGAATGATGACTGTGTCGACGAACGGACGTTCGACACCGTTGAACACGGGCGGCTCGTGTCGCTCGTTGATGATGCCCATGGGCACCAGCAGCATCCCCGCCCGCAGGTTGAATCGCCGCGAGAGCAGAAAATCGAGGTACGCCTGTTCGAGCTCCAGCTCGCCAGCTTCCTCGAGCCCTTCGACGAAGGCGTGCTCCAGCTCCAGCTCGCTCACGAATCGGACACGCGGCGAAAAGCTGTGCGTGAACAGCAGGACGAAGCGGTGGAAATCCAGCGTCCCCGCCTCGCCGTCGGCCTTGTTGAAGTGGAAGTCCATGTACCCGGAGATCGGCCCGGTGCTGGGAAACCCCGGCTCCACTCCGGCTGGCTGCTGCGCGGCGACGCTGCTGGTCGAAACGAGAATCGCGAAGGCTAACGTTAAGAGAGCAGAGGAACGGCCGGCTCGTTTAGGCCACTCAAATGTCATATTTTGATTGACCTAAATAACAGTTTTGTCCACCACGGTCAAGACATTTCGTACAGCCTCAGTAGGAGTTCCCGAGGAGTCGTGATCGAAAACGCGACGCCGGGAGGATCTTCGGCGGGCAAATCCCTCGCTCCGAATCCATACCGCGCCAGACACATCCTGATCCCGGCCGCCTGAGCGGTCTCGAGATCGATCCGCGAGTCGCCGACGAACAACACGTCTTCGGTCTGGAGCCCTGCGTCACGGACCAGCGACAGCAGCCCATCCGGCACCGGCTTCCGCGCAAAGCTCCCGTCTCCGGCGACGATGGCGCCCGCGAAGAAGGCGCTGAGCCGCGTTCCCTCGAGAATCGCCTTCGTCGCCGCGAGCGGCTTGTTCGTCAGGGCCGCCAGACGGATGTTGCGCGTGTTCAGCGCCGCCAGCGTTTCCGGTATGCCCTCGTACGGACGCGTGTGCCTGAGGAGGCGGGCCTGGTAGATATCGAGGAATCGCGACAGCGCCGCGTCATCGAAGGTGAGGCCGGCCGCGACGAGCGCGCGAAAGACGAGGACCCGCGCGCCCTCGCCCACCATCCGCACGATGCGATGCTCCTCGAGCGGCTCCCCGCCGCGCTCGGCGATCAGTTGATTGGCGGATTCGGTCAGGTCGCGTGCGGAGTCGACGAGCGTGCCGTCGAGATCGAAGATGATGAGTTTGTAATGGAGCGCCATGGGGAGTCTGACTTTCTCCTTACTCCCCGCTGTACGTCGCGAACGAGGTCGGAGTCTCCCAGACCTTGACCGACACCACCGGAAAGCCCTGGTCTCTCGTGTAGTCGAAAATCAGCCGGGCGATGCGTTCCACGGTCGGGTTGCTATCGAGCAGGTAGATGGGTTCGCCGAGGTCG
>JACQTH010000247.1 GCA_016210935.1 Acidobacteriota bacterium
AACGCCGATCTGGGGATCCGGCAGCGTCCTCACGCTGCGATCATCTATCAAGTCAGCGCTTCGCGCCCCAATATTGAAACGCCTTCGCCGGGTTCCCGTTCATCGTCGTCACCTCGATCTCGACGAAATCCAGCGGCACGAATCCGCTCATCAACTCCTCCACCCAGGCACGTGGCAGATGCCGAAACCTGACGCCGGGCTCGAGCTCGAACACGCCATATCGGCCGAACGCCCGGACCCCCGTGTCGTACCGCTCGCGATTGCGGTCGTCCTCCTGCAAGAGGATGTCGCTGACGTACAGAATTCCACCTCGTCGCAGTGCTCGCTCGATCTCGCGCACGACCGAGTGCTGTTCTCCATCGTCCACGATGCACGTGAGGACGCTGAACAGCAGTACTGCGTCGAATGGCGCGGCCATGAACGGCAGGGTATCGCTGTCCAGGATCTGGAACGTGATTCCGGGGTTCTCAGCCCGTGCGCGATCGATCATCGCGCTGGACGGATCGACGCCGATGATGTTCGAGTAACCGGCGGATCGCAGTTCGCGACACACGCGGCCGTACCCGCACCCGTAGTCCAGCACGCTGGCTTCACGAGACACCAGCGATGAGAAACGAGCTACGTCAAGCGGGTGGGAGAACGTTTTCGTCGCAGCGACTGTGTTCCAGAACGCCCGCTGGTTCATTCGCGCCTCCACGAGCGCGAAACTGCGGAGTCAACGTCAACGTAGCCAAAATCCTCGCCTCGAGGGTCATTCTACCGGACGGGAAACGACGATGCTCCCAATCCGAGACCGGTGACGGTCGTGATGATTACACATGCGGGGCAGGTCGACGCTTGGCGACTTACGAGGAGTTATCGAGGCCGGCGTGAAGGAACGCGACGGTGGACTTGACGCTTGTAGGTCGTGCAATGTTTCTTGGCTTGAGGAGCAGAGGCGATTCATGTCGCCCCCGCTCCCCGAAATTGCGCTTACGCGGATCGCGGACGCGATTGCAGCGCGGCCAGCATGTCCGGGTCGGCCTGCACTTTGTCCCACTCGATGATATCCGGCGTGACCAGTGCCCCGACAGCGACCAGCTGCGCCACGATCTCGTGGTACTGCCCGCGGTGCCCCGACCGCTGCCAGCCGGTCAGTGCCCACGTGAGCGGCGGCGTGTTCCACGTCTTATCGATCGCGTGGATATTGGCGCCGTGCTTCAGGAGCAACCTCACGGCCTCGAGCTGTCCGTGAAACGCCGCGACGTGGAGCCCCGTATGTCCGTCGCCATGGCTCTTTAATTCCGTGTCCACGTCGATCCCGCTGTGTGCCACGAAATAGTCGATGACAGGGGCGCGGCCGTACGCGCACGCGAGAGAGAACGCAGCGATGACTTCTTGACGCGAGGCACGAGCCATGAGCCCCTTGACGTCATCAACGCGTCCCAAGCCTGCCGCGCTTTCGAGATCGAGCGGCGCGCCGCGGTTCGCCAAGTACTCCGCTGCCTCCGGTTGGCCGTTCGCGAGGCAGCCTTGCACGAGTAGCCCATCGTGACCGACGGATCCCCGCAAATCCATCCGCGCGCCATGCTTCAGCAGCACATCGATCACCCCTCGCTGGACGCCGGCGGCAGACGGAGGACTACTGGTCGCCACCAAGCCCAGGGCAGTGCATTTTCCCTGATATACGTCCGTCGTCGCATTCACGTCTGCGCCGGCGCCGATCAGCATCTCGGCGATTTCGCCGCTGTTTTTGGGCGACAGCTGCCGATAGCCTTCGACGCCGTTCGCTGACACGTAGTGAAGAAGGGTCGCGCCGTGCTCGCGTGTGGAACGCGCATGCACCAGGCGCGGATGCGCGCGCAGCAGGCGTCTGAGTGTCTCGGTGTCGCCGCTCACCACGGCTAAAGCGGCGGCTTCGAACGCGGCGACAGTCGATGTTCTATCTTGCAGTGATTTCAGATGACTCGCGAACTTCGGCCAGATCGCGAAACCATGTGTGCGGGCGATGACGAACTGCGCCGTCGTCAGCGAGCACTTACCCCCGGTGAACTGCTTGCGGGCAAACGCCTCGACGCGCCCTGCGATGGCACCTATGTCGTCCGCTGTTTGTAGGGTCTTGGGCCGACGCTGGAGAGTCGCCAGCCGATCAATCCAGCGACTGGCCCAGGCACGAATGGCCGTGGCCTCGCCGGACCTGCACGCTTTGACGAGGTCCTTCGCAAGCTTCCGGTAGTGCTCAAAGTTGGGCCGTGGTGTATGCGGAAGGGCTTCCTGCGGATTCGGGTACATACGAATCTCCTTTCATCACGCGCCTGGAGTCCGCTCGTGTCAGGCTGAAAGAAGGTTCGCGTTCTAGCGTAACGATCTAAAGGGTGGGCACGGCCCTGTCCGCGGACTGGATGCGCCCCTCGCGCAAAGTCCAGTATAGAACCAGGACGCCCGGTGTCCAGTACGTTCTCTCGGCACGTCGAGCAGAAGGCGCCGTGGCTGCCTCGACAGAATGCAGGCGGATCGTCCGAACGCCTCATGCATTGCTCACGATAAACGCCGATGTGGGTCGCCATCGCGACGCCGGGGTCAAGCGTCGGTAGGCGACAGGAGTGATCGTTCGAAAGGTGAGGGTCGTCGCCGACCGATCGGGCGACGAGGGTGCGCTTCGCACTAAACTCCCCGTAGAGAACGCGGCCTACGACATGCGTTCAGGCCGATCAATTGCCGGTGGTGAGTACGACACCAATCGAGGCACGGGTAGGAGATGAGCATGAACCCAGGCGTAACGTCAATCGCTCTAATCGTCAGGGCTCAGGCCCTATTTAGAGCTTTTGCCGCGAGCGAGTCTCTACCGGTCCTCCAGACGGACTGGCTCGATCGGCTTGAACTGCCGTTGCGCGATCTTGGCACGACGTTCGTTCGCGCACGGCTCGGCAAGGGGCCACTCAACCATAAACTTGGCATCTCCGCCGCGCTGTACTTTGACGGATCAGACGAGAGCTACCCAGTATTCTCATTCCCCAGCGAGAGTCCGAAGGGTTCCAGTGTGAGGGTTGCCAGGGTCACGTACGACCTCGTCGCAGACGACAAGACCGCAATATTCTGCCTGGAGGCGGCCGTCGGTGTCCCTGTCGCTCCGGAAAGCTGGGAGCAGGCCTCCAGGAACCAACTTGACCAGAGTCTCAAGTCCGTCGTAGAGAAGGCTCTCCGCCACACGAGGTCGGTCTTGGATACCCTTGTGGGAGCCTACGCTCTCTATCAGTATCCGCTCATCTGGACCTGCATCCATGATCGCAATCAATACTGTTTCATCAACGCCACTACGAAAGAGGCGTCACCATTTCAGCAACCGTTACCAGCTGACAATTTCATTCCATTCAGACTGGATGCATCAAGCCAGGTTCAGGACGGTGCATTCTCAGATGCGGTCATAACGAAAGCACGAGAGTTGATCGGTACTGCTTTCAGCAACGAGGAAACGTCAGTGCGCCCAAATCCGCCAGCCGACTCCCAAATAAGTCCCGAGTGACGCCGTAGTGACTTTCGATCCTCAGGGGCCCATCGGATCGAAACGCAACTGGCTACTAAGCTAAGCATTACAAAGCCGCGTTCAGAGAGCCCACTCTCGACTACAATGCCGTCACTCTTACGCGCAAATTCGCACCTGCACGCGGGCGTTTCTCGGCGGCAACGACATGCACAAGCGCGACCTGATCAAGAGAACAGGTCAGGCCCCGTCGAATGAGGATGCCCATGCGAGACGATCTGAAAGCAGCGCTGCGCTCCTTTCGCTCCTCGATGTCTGTCACTGTGGTGGCCTTGGTCGTGCTCACGCTTGGAATCGGTGCCAGCACGGCCATCTTCTCCGTGGTCGATGCGGTCGTTCTTCGCGCGCTGCCGTTCGACGAGCACGATCGCCTCGTGGCAGTGGGCGAGCGGCGGGCGCCGGGCCCGACTGCCGACCCAGCCAGGGATCCGCTGCAGCTCTCGTCGATTGCCCCCCAAAACTATATCGACTGGGCGGCCCAGCAGCAGATGTTCGAAGCCATGGCGGCCATTGGTTTCGGTGCGTTCACCCTGCGACATCCCGGTGCCGAACCCGAAGAGATTCGAGCGCAACGCGTGACGTCCGGCTTCTTCGACGTCCTCCGCGTACGTCCCGCAATTGGCGGGCCCCTTACCGCCAGGCACGAGGCGGATGGCCATCATCGGGTCGCCGTGCTGAGCGACGGCTTGTGGCGAAGACGTTTCGGCTCGGATCCACACATTGTCGGGCAGACCATTCCTCTCGAGGGAGGCGCCTACGAAGTGCTCGGCGTGATGCCCGCGGACTTTGCGTATCCGATTGGTGCAGTCCGTCCAACTGAGCTCTGGGTCCCCTACGTCGTGCCTGCCAGCGAGCGGATACGGAACCCACAGTCGCGGAGCCACTATCTCCAGAGCATCGCCCGTCTGAAACCTGGCGTGTCCATCGAGCAGGCGCAGCGGCAGATGGATCAGGTCGCCGCAGCGCTCGAACAGGCACATCCCGAATGGAACAAGGACCACCGCATCGGCGTGCGGCCGCTTCACGATCACATCGTCGGCGCGCGGACGCGGTCGTGGATGTTGATGCTCCTCGGTGCGGTCGGCCTCGTGCTGCTCATCGCCTGCGCCAACGTGGCGAATCTCCTTCTGGCGCGCGCCACTACACGCGAGCGCGAAATCGGGATTCGCGCAGCGCTCGGCGCCGGCCGCTGGCGCCTGACGCGGCAGCTCATGGTCGAAAGCTTGCTACTGGCGGCGGCGGGCACGTTGCTCGGTGTCGTATTCGCGTGGTGGAGCATTCAGGTTCTCAGAACGTCGATGCCGGAAGGCGTACCCCGCGTGACGCAGATTGCCATGGACCTGCGCGTGCTTGGCGCCGCAGCCACACTGTCCGTGCTGACCGGCATGCTCTTCGGCGTTTTGCCCGCCTGGCAGCTCTCCAGGCCGGACCTCACGACTGCCCTGAAGGATGGGGCGCGGGGCGTGAGCACAGGAGCGGGACGCCAGCGGGTCCGGAGCGTCCTCGTCGTGGCCGAAGTGGCGCTCGCCGTCGTGCTGCTCGTCGGTGCGGCGCTGTTCATCGGCAGCTTCATGGCACTGATGCGGATCGATCCGGGCTTCAGTGTCGACCGGGTGCTCACGGCGCAGGTGTTCCCGCGGTTCGAGCCAGGGGCACCGCCGCGCGACTCCTCCACGGCGCTCACGGAGATCGTCGAACGCGTCGCCCAAGCACCGGCGGTGATCCACACGGCGGTGATCTCGTGCAACTTGCCCCTCGCCGGCGCCTCCTGCGGCACGACGATGAGCGTTCCAGGCAGAGAGCTTCCGGACAAGGGCCGGATCAGCAGAAGCGGGATCACACCGGACTACCACAGGGCGCTGCGAATACCGCTGAGGAGCGGCCGGTTCTTCGCGGAATCCGATCGGAAGGACGCGCCGAGCGTGGCGATCATCAATGAATCGGCTGCGAAGAAGTACTTCCCTGGTGAGCATCCGATTGGCCGTACGGTGACGATCAACAACAACGAACGCACGATTGTGGGCGTCGTTGGTGACGTTCATCAGTCGAGCCTCGAGACACAACCACGCGAGGAGGTCTACATTCCCATCGCCCAAGAGTCCACGTTTGGTGCCTCGCTGGTGATTCATACCCGCGGCAACCCCTACGCGGTGCTGCCAGCAGCCAAAGCGGCCGTCCTGGACGTCCTGCCAGACGTGCCGCTGCGCAATGTGCAGACGATGGAGGAGCTGATGGCCAGACACGTGGCACAGCGCCGTCTCAACATGCTGCTGCTCGGCCTGTTCGGCGTGCTCGGGCTAGTCATCGCTGCCGTCGGCATCTACGGCGTCATCTCCTACGTGGTGTCGCAGCGCGCGCACGAGATCGGCGTCCGAATGGCCCTCGGAGCTACTCGGGGCAGAGTAGTCCGCATGGTGATGACGAACGCCTGCGTGCTGGTCGCGGCCGGTCTGCTCATTGGAAGCGCCGGGGCGTGGTATCTCAGCGCGGCCGCCGAGAGCTTCCTGTTCCGCACCCAGGCCAACGATCCGCGGGCGTTCATCGCGGCGCTGATGGCGTTGGGTCTCGCCGGAGTCGTGGCGAGCGCGATTCCCGCACGCCGCGCCGCCAGTGTTCATCCGATGCTGGCGCTGCGCGGGGAGTAGGCGCAGCTCGCGGAAGTGCAGGGCTGACCGCCGGGTATAACGTCGGCGCGCCTCACGCGGAACGTCCGTCGCGCCAGCGGCTCCGTTCTGAGGGCCCTATGACAAGCGATTTGTCGCTTCGTATCGGTCGCCACAAGGCGACTACACAGGAGTAAACCTGGGCCGGCCTGTCGAAAACCGGTGTCCAAACCGGCAATTGGCGCTCGCGGCCTAGCCAAGGAATCCCGGCTTTATGACGCCAGCGGCAATTCAGGAGTCGCGTCAGCGTCTGTCCGAGCAAGTGCCCGCACCACTGCCTGGTGACGCTGCGAACATCGTCAGTAGAATGGCCCAACAGGAGCCCGTTGCCGGGAGGTGGCGCGGCGCCATGGCGAGCCGAGTGCCACGAAATGGTGCCGTACACCCATACAATGTTAGCGGGACAAGATCGAACTCCGGAGACGATCGATCAGGAAAGTGAGCAAGACTCTGGACGAAGTACGGGTACTCGTGGCACGCGGCGAGGTGCGGATCTCGCTCCACGGCTACGAAGAACTCGCTGCGGATGACATCCTCGTGCACGATATCATCGATGGACTGGCCGCTGCGGTTGTCGTCGAAGATTATCCGCACTACCCCAAAGGGCCGTGTGTCCTGGTTCTGGAGCAGGATCGGACCAATCTACCGATTCACGTCGTCTGGGGTATCCCGGCCGGCCAGAAGACACCCGCCGTCGTGGTCACTGCCTACCGGCCCGACGCGACGAAATGGGACGAGACGTGGCAAAGGAGGCGACCGTGAACGTCAAATCGACGAAGCGCCTGGTTCGCGAGGGGGAATTCGCCGCCGAAGTGGAGGTCACTCTCGTGCAAGGTGTCGAACCATGGGCGCCGTATCTTTCATTGGAGGACGCGTACAAACTCGACGACGTGCGAGACGCACTTCGGGCTGGCGATCTCAGACGTGCGTCTCGACTCGCTGATCGCGTTTATCGTCTCACGCCAGTGGAAGCCTGAACAACGAAGCCCGCTAACCTCCAAATGGAGCCGACGCGCGCTGGCTTGTGATCGCGCGCGGCTCATTTGGAACGTTCGGCAGAACTGAGAACGATTCGGAACAATGTAAATCGCAGGAATCCTGGCGACACAGGAGTGGCCGCAGTGGTGGGCGTGGGAACTGGAGTTGAGCGCGCATTAGCGCGCATCTTCTGAAGCGCATGGAGGATCGCGCATTCAACGAGATCGACCTTCGGCGCATGCTGGAGTACGCGACGGGTCATCGCTCCGACATCCTCGAAGGGCGTTTCGTCATCGATGCCAGGCATGCCGGCCTGCCTTGGGAAGTCATCGTGGAGCCGCACGAAGTGCGCGAACTACTGGTGGTGATTACGGCGTATCCTGTGGAACGAGCAACGCCATGAAAGAACCCTACCTCGAAGTTACGTTCCGGCACGGCTGAGCAATCGCAGCGTACTACTACCTTCCGCGCGACGCGAATCAGAAGAGCGCCCGAACGCGAAGAGTCGAGCCCGGTTTGGTGATCGACTTCACGGCAGAAGGCCAGGCGATCGGAATCGAGATCACGGCACCAGCCAAGGTCTCCCTTGCCGCGCTGAACGCCGTTCTCAAAGAGCTTGGGCACGCACCCGCCAGCGAGGCTGATCTTGCGCCGGTGCTCGCCGCATGAACGGTCTGCCTAACATGGCGCTGCACCGATCGTTAGCCGGACTCTATGAATCAACCAGATGATCCGGCGCAGCCCTTTCGGATCTACATCGATACCTCCGTGCTGGGTGGCTGTTTAGACACGGAATTCACGACGTGGTCGAACGGACTCATCCGCGACTTCCGAGCCGGCCGCTTGATTCCAGTCTTGTCCGACGTAACGGCGGCCGAGGCAACTGACGCGCCGGAAGCAGTTCGCGAACTCCATCAGGAAATGTTGGGGCTTGCCGGCTCCCTCCTCCCGATCACGCCGACGGTTCTTGAACTCGTGGCGGCGTACGAAACCCGGAAGAACCGGATGCCGCGTGACGGAAGGGATGCCGGGGCGGATGCTGAATCCGCCCTGGGCGACTACTCAGGATTAATTCGACGCCACAAACGAGCCTGAATGTGTTCAGGCAGAATCGGTTCGATTCCTACGCGGCTCACCAGTACAAGATGTCGTCGATTCAACCAATTGCGGCCGACGAGAGGGACGACCGCAAACAGGAATCGAATCTTCTCGACTTCCTCTTCCTTGTGCTGTCCTTCCGTGTTCAGCCACGACCGGGCTTCGGCTCGAAGGGAATCTCCACCTCGAAGTAGCTGCCAGGGGTCGCGGAAGCAACGGCCGCAGCGA
>JACQTH010000235.1 GCA_016210935.1 Acidobacteriota bacterium
CTGTCAAAGCGTGCCGTAGAGACGATCCCCGAAGTCTCCCAGACCCGGAACGATGTATTTGTGGGCGTTGAGTTTGATATCGACGACCGGCGTGTAGATGTGAACGTCGGGGTGATGCCGTTCGACGAGCTCGACCCCTTCAGGCGCCGCGACGATGCAGACGATTCGGATGTTGTTCGCGCCGGCACGGCGCAGCAGATCGATAGCGGCGACCGCGCTTCCGCCCGTGGCGAGCATGGGGTCAATCATGAGGACATAGCTGCTCTCGAGGCTCGGGGGCAGCTTTGAATAGTACTGCGAGGCGATCGCGGTCAGCTCGTCGCGCTGCAAACCGATGTGGCCCACCCGCGCATCCGGGAGCAGCTGGAGAACCGCATCCAGCATGCCCAGGCCGGCCCGCAGCACCGGCACGACGACCACGTCGCGTCCGATTCGCCGCCCCGGCGCATCCGCCAGCGGTGTCTTGACCGTAATGGTTTCGGTCGGCAGTTCGCGAAGCGCTTCGGCGGCCAACAGCACGCTGATCCGATTCGCAAGGCGGCGAAACGCTTCAGGAGGTGTTCCCTCGTCGCGCAGCTCGGCCAGTATCGCATGCACGAGCGGGTGTTCGACGAGATGCAGCGGCACGGCCAGTCAATATACCAAAGGTGCCTGCGATTGGCGGTAAGATCGCGCCGTGAAGACTCGGGATCGATTCGCCTCCGTTCTCGTCCCGCTGGCCTGTGCCGGAGCCATGCTCCACGCGCGGGCGTTTCAGCCGACCAGCGTTTCACTCCTGATCCGCGACGGTCTCGTGGTCACGATGGACACGCCACGCACCGTCGTGAATCCCGGCGCGGTCGCCGTGCAGGGGGATCGGATTGTCGCCGTCGGGCCGGTTGACGCCATCACTCGAGCCTACACCGCTGCCGACACGATCGACGCTGCGGATCAGGTGGTCATGCCCGGATTGATCAACACCCACACTCATGCCGCGATGGTGCTGTACCGTGGCCTCGCGGACGACCTCGCGCTGATGGAATGGCTGCAGAAGTACATCTTTCCAGCAGAGGCCAGGACGGTGTCGGCGAGCATGGTCGAAATCGGCACACGTCTTGCCGCGCTGGAGATGATTCGCTCGGGGACGACCACCTTTGTCGACATGTATTACTTCGAGGAGGAGGCCGCGAAGGCGGCGAAATCTGCAGGGCTGCGCGGCGTTCTGGGGGAAACGATCATCGGCTTTCCCGTTCCCGACGCGAAGACGCCCAAAGAAGCGCTGGCCCGGGCCGAGACGTTCATCAAAATGTTTCGGGGCGATCCACTCATAGTGCCGGCCGTTGCGCCCCATGCGCTCTACACGAACGATGCGGCGACGTTGCAGGCGGCGCGCGCGCTCGCGGATCGATATCAGGTGCCGCTCCTGATTCATCTGGCCGAGACCCAGGATGAGGTGGCGATCGCTCGCGAGAAGCATCGCCGGTCGCCCGTCGGGTACCTCGACTCAATCGGATTCTGGGGGCCGCGCACGCTCGCGGCCCACGCGGTTCACGTGCCCGAAGCGGATATTCCGGTGCTGAAGCGTCATGGGATTGGCATCTCGCACAATCCCGAAAGCAACATGAAGCTCGCGAGCGGGACGGCGCCGGTCCCCCGGTACCTGCAGGCGGGCATCGCGGTGGGGCTGGGCACGGATGGCGCCGCGAGCAACAACGACCTGGACATGTTCGAGGCGATGCGCCAGGCGGCGTTCCTCCACAAGCTGGCGACGGGCGATCCGCGCGTCATCAGCGCCCCGGTCGCGCTCGAGATGGCCACCATGGGCGGCGCCCGCGCGCTCGGGATGGACCGCGAGATCGGCTCGCTCGAGCCTGGCAAGCGCGCCGATCTGATCGTGGTGTCCATGGCGAGTCCGCGACAGACGCCCATGTACGACCCCGTGTCGCACCTGGTGTATGCGACGCGGGGCGACGATGTCACCACGACCATCGTGAACGGCCGGGTGTTGATGCGCGACCGGAAGGTCCTGTCGCTGAACGAACGCGAGGTCCTGAACGCCGCGCGCGCGTTTGCGGGGAAAGTCAAAGAGGCGGTGCGGTAACGAAGCTTCGCCTCAAACCGACCAGTGAAGCACGCGAAGCTTCGTTACTAGCCGCGCAGGCACGGCTAGCGGATCGGCCCCCAACACACTCCACGAGCCCAGTAGAGGAGCGGTAGCCGGTGACAGGGCGCGTCAAGAGGACTAAAATGAGCGCCGACGGATTCATACACCTGCCCCCTGTCGTGCCGGTGTGGGCGAAAGCCTCGGCAGAACGGAGGAACCATGAAGGTGAGAAATAGAGTGTCCCGGCGGAAGTTCGTCGGGGGCCTGGCGGCCGCGCTCGGATACGCGGGCCTGGCGCCGGGCGTCGACACATGGGCCCAGGGCCGCGGCGCCGGTCAGGGCGGGCCCCGTCCAGGGCGAGGGCCGATCTCGCTCGATGAATACGACGCCTTTGCCAAGCTCGCGAGCAACGAGAACCCGTACGGGCCGCCCGAGTCGGTGATGAAGGCGATGAACTACGCCTTCAAGTACGCGAACCGGTACGGCTATCCCGATGGCGGGATCATGCAGGAGATCGCGAAGCACCATGGCGTCGAGACCGACAACATCATGCTCGGCGCCGGGTCCGGCGAGATCCTGAACGTGGTGGGCACGACCTTCCTCAAGGGTGGCAAGAAAGTCATCGGCGTGGAGCCTTCGTACGGATCGGTTTACGCCCACGCGTCCGGAATCGACGCCGACTCGATCAGGCTGCCGCTCGGAAAGGACTACCGTCAGGACATCCAGGCGCTCGTCGACACCACGAACAGGCACAAAGACGAAATCGGGTTGGTCTACTTGTGTAATCCGAACAACCCGACGGGCATCATCGTCACGAAGCAGGAAGTGAAGCAGCTTCTGGACGGGATCCCGAAGGACATGCCGGTCCTGATCGACGAGGCGTATCACCACTTCGTCGACGATCCGAACTACGCGACGTCGGTGCCGTATGTCATCGAGGGACGGCCGGTCATCATCGCCCGGACGTTCTCCAAGATCGCGGCGCTGGCCGGCATGCGTCTGGGATACGGCGTGGCGCCCGCCAGCCTCATCCGCAGGATGCGGCCCTGGGGAACGGGCAGCGTCAACGCGCTCGTGAAATGGGGCGGCGTCGCCGCGCTGAAGGACACAGCCGCACAGGAAAAGGTCAAGCGGATCACCATCGAGCTTCGCAAGAAGACCGCCGCGGAGCTGCAGGCGTTGGGGTACACCGTGATCCCGTCGGAGACGAACTTTTTCATGGTCCACCTCCGCCGCGAGGCGAGGCCAGTCATCGAGGAGTTCCGGAAAAAGGGTGTCCTCGTGGGACGGCCGTTCCCTCCGATGACCGAGCACCTGCGCGTGTCGATCGGCACGGCTGACGAGATGGCGCGCTTCATGACCGCCTTCAAGGCGATCTTCCCGGCGGTGAAGACGACGACGGCCTCGGTCGGGTAGGAGCTCCCGACCCTGAAGGATCAAAAGAGCAACCGCAGAGCGCGCCGAGCACGCAGAGAAAAACACAATCGACGTGTGCTCTGTGCGCTTTGCGGTTATTTGGTAACGGCGCCCCTCGAGTTTGTTCCAGCCGCTCGGTTCTCCAGCTATTACCCTAGGACCGCGATGTGCGGCAGGTTGCGATATTCCTCCGCGTAATCGAGACCGTATCCCACGACAAAGCGATCTTCGATCGTGAACCCGATGTATTCGACAGGGACGTCGA
>JACQTH010000236.1 GCA_016210935.1 Acidobacteriota bacterium
GATCGCGGCAGATGGCGGCCGAGTGCGTCGCGCGCGCGCGTGCGGTCCTGGCGGACGCTGGCCTGGTCCATGGTCACGTGTTGGGAATTGGCGAGTGGAGTGTGGAGAGAAGAACATAGGGTGCCTGAAGTGCCTGGGGGGCCTGAAGTGCCTGAGGTGCTGGAAAACGTAGAAGCGGGCGCGCACTCGCACTTTAGGCACTCTAGGCACTTTAGGCACTCTAGGCACCTTGGACTGCCAGGGTGAAACGAACTCGCGTCGATCAACTCCTTGTCCAACGAGGTCTCGCGCCGTCCCGGGAGCGCGCGCGGGCGTTGATCCTGGCAGGCCAGGTGCTGGTGGACGGCCGGCCTGTTTCAAAGGCTGGTGAACAGGTGCCGGACGCCGCGCAGATCACGCTGGCCGCACCGGATCATCCGTATGTCAGCCGCGGCGGCGTGAAGCTGGCGTACGCGCTGGACGCCTTCGACATCGCGGTCGATGGCCGCCGCGCCCTGGATATCGGCGCGTCGACCGGTGGGTTCACCGAGGTGCTGCTTCAGCGTGGAGCCCGGGAGGTGATCGCGCTTGACGTGGGCCACGGGCAGCTCGACTGGAAACTGCGAAACGATCCGCGTGTCACGGTGATCGAGCGCGCGAACGCCAGGCATCTCCAACCGGGCGACATCGGCGCACCGGTTGATCTGGTCACGATCGACGTATCCTTCATTTCGCTGCGACAGATCCTGCCAGCAGTGCCGCCCCTGCTGTTGCCGCACGCCGACCTCGTCCTGCTCGTCAAGCCCCAGTTTGAAGCCGGCCGGGGCGAGGTGGGACCGAAGGGGATCGTCACGGACCGTGAAGTGCAGGCACGGGTGGTGACCGAGGTCTCTACGGCCGCAGCATCGCTGGGCGTCGTGGAAAAGGGGCGCGTGGAGTCACCGATTACGGGCGTCGAGGGCAACCGCGAGTTCTTCCTGCATCTTTCACGCTTATGACCGCCATCAAGCGCGTGGGCATCGTCGCCAAAACCAGCCTGCAGGGCGCGGCCAACCAGCTGTCGGGCATCGCGTCGTGGCTGACGGAACGAAACATCGAGCCCGTGTTCGACGATCAGTCGGCCACGCTTCTCCCGGCTCCGGCCGGTGAGAAGCCGACGCGCGATCGGCTGCCGGCTCTCGTTGATCTGGTCCTCGTTCTGGGTGGCGACGGGACGCTACTGGCCATGGCCGATCGGATCGCCGCAGCCCGGCGTGACATTCCCATTCTGGGGGTGAACTTCGGCGGCCTGGGATTCCTGACCGAGGTGACGCTGCCCGAGCTCTACACCGCGCTCGAATTGACGCTGGCCGGCACGGCCGTCACGGAAGAGCGTCTGATGTTGCGCGCCCTCATCCACCGCAACGGCGACCCGGTGTGCGATCGTCAGGCGCTCAATGATGTCGTCATCACGCGGGGCGCGATGTCCCGCATCATCGATCTGTCCCTCTCGATCGCGAGCGAGTTCGTGGCCCGCTTCAAGGCGGACGGTCTGATCGTCGCGACGCCGACCGGATCGACTGCCTACAACCTGTCGTCCGGCGGGCCGATTCTGCACCCGCAGGTGGATGCGTTCGTCGTCACGCCGATCGCGCCGCACACGCTGACGAACCGGCCGCTCGTCATTTCAGCCGCCTGCGATCTCCGGATCCAGCCCTTGATGGAACCGGACGAGGAAATCGTGCTGACCTATGACGGCCAGACCGCGATGCCGCTGCATCCGAGCGACACGGTGGTCATCACGCGCGCGCCGTTCAAGCTGCGGCTCGTTCACGCCGGGCGGAGTTATTACGCGGTCCTGCGGCAGAAACTGAAGTGGGCGGAGCGGTGAGAACAAGGCGCAACCGCGGAGCACGCGGAGAACGCAGAGGTCCTTCGACGTGACGCCGCGAGGCGGCGCAACTACGAAGGACGAACCCTCTGCGGTCTCTGCGATCTCTGCGGTTGCCTTTTTTGTTCTTCAAGCCGTTTTTGTCGAAACGGCAGCACCTGATGATTGAAGACGTTCCGATTGTGCTCCTGGAGCGTCGTCGCGAACACGTGCGACCCGTCGTTGCGACTGACGAAGTAGAGGTACGGCACGTCGGCCGGCGCAAGCGCCGCCCGAAGCGACGCCTCCCCTGGGGACGCGATCGGACCCGGCGGAAGCCCCGCATACCGATACGTGTTGTACGGCGAATCGAACGAGAGATGCGCCTTCGTCAGATTCCCGGCGAATTTGCCTTCCTTCTGCAGCGCGTAGATGACGGTTGGATCGCACTGAAGGGCCATCCTCAGCTTCAATCGATTGGCGTACACCGCGGCAATGGTCGGACGCTCTTCGGGCCGGCTGGTTTCCTTTTCAACGATGGACGCGAGCGTGACGAGGCGGCGAATGCCTTCCGCCGGTACGCCCGTCTGGTTCATCTGCGTTGTGAGCACCTTTCTGAACCGATCGACCATCGCGCGGACCAGATCGCCGGCTGTCGCCGATCGCGGCAGCGAGTACGTTTCAGGAAACAGGTACCCTTCGAGATCCGGAGCGTTCCCGTCCAGGTCCTTCACGAGCGACACGTTGCCGGCCGCCTCGACGAATGCAGTCGCCTGACCGAGTCCGTTCGCTTCATAAATCCGCGACATCTCGCGGATCGTCAAGCCTTCGGGAAACGTGATGGCCCGCAGGTACACGCGCCCGTCGGCAATCTGGTCGATCACGTCGTAGACGCCGGCCGGCCGATCGAAGCGGTACTCCCCGGCCTTGAGCTGGGCGCCTCGCCCGGTCAATCGAAGCGCAATCAGGAAGGTGAATTCGTCTCGCACGACTCCGGCGGCCGCGAGGCGTCGAGCGATCGCGCGAGTGCCGGTGCGCGGCGGGATGTCGACGAACTGCTCTGGACCCGCGTAGCCTTTGAACGGTTGATGCAACCGGGCGTAGACCACCACCGTGGTCGAGACGACTCCCAGCAGCAGCAACAGCAGAATCGCGGCGATGCCACGGCGTATCACGTCGCATTCCTCTTCTGCTCGTCGAGGTAGTCCTGCAGCACGATTGCGGCCGCGGCCGCATCCAGCTTCGCCTTGCGCCGGCGCCAGTCTCGTTCCCGGATCGACAATCGCTCCTCGGCTTCGCGGCTGCTCAACCGTTCGTCCTGGAGAACGATTGGCAGATCGACGGCGGCTGCCAACGCCGCGGCCACGGCGCGCGTCCACGGCGCCCTCTCGTGCTCCGTCCCGTCAAGGCGCCCGGGTAGACCTATCACGACCGTTTGCACTCCGTCCTCCTCTTCGGCCAGATCGAGAATCTCGCGACGAAGGATCTCGACGATCTCAGCGATATCGCCGCTTCCCTGAACAACCTTCAGCGGCGTCGCGAGCGTGCGGGTGGAGTCGCTGACCGCAAGGCCGACACGCTTCAGCCCGAGATCGATCGCCAAGACGCGCATAGGCCATCGTACACAAGGTGCGATGAACCCACCCCGCACCCTGCACCTTGCACCCATGCACCCTGCAACCCGTGCACCCTGCACCCTGCACCCTTCTATGCGACAATTTCTCGCTGTGATGCGGCGTCGGCGCGCCCTCGTCCTCGCGGTCCCACTCGCAGCCCTCGTCCTTGCGGTCGCACTCGCAGGGGTCGAGCTTGCCCGGCCCGGTATGCTCGGTTGGCCCGTCGAGCACGCCACCGCACAGCAACTGCCTGCGCGCGTGGTCACCGAGGCGCAGAACCGGCGGGTCGCCGAGCGGCTGCGTGCGCTCCAACGCGAGGCGGACGAGCTGGCCGCCCAGTCGCGCACGCTGCTCGGCGAACTGAAACGGCTCGAGCTGCAGCGGGACACCAAGACGGAGCAGCTGCGACGCATCGAGTCGAACCTGACGGACGTACGCGAGCAGCTCGATCACAACGCCGCGCAGATCGCGCGCTTCGAGGCGCGCGCCGCAATCGAGGAGCCCGATCTCACCGCGCGGCTGGTCGAGCTGTACAAGCTCGGAAGCGCGAAGTACGTGCGCCTGCTCTTCAGCGTGGACAATTTGCGCAAGCTCGGACGCGCGTACCGCACGACCGCGGCGCTCGCGCACCAGGATCGGCTGCAGGTCTCACGCCGCCACGAGACGCTCCAGTCGCTGTCCGCGGCCCGCACGACCCTCGTCGAGCAACAACAGAAGCTCCAGACGCTCCAGATCGACGTGGAAGCGGCGCGGCTCGCGCTCACGAAGGCGGTCGCGGCCCACAACGATCTGTTGCGCCAGATCGACAGCCGCCGCGATCTGAACGCCCAGCTGGCGGGCGAGTTGATGGGCGTGCAGCAGAAGCTTCAGGAGGCGCTCCGGACCATGGGCGCCAAACCCGGCGGCGTCGAGCGGGTGAAGCTGTCGATTCGGCCATTTCGCGGCGCGCTGAACTGGCCGGTGCAGGGCCAGGTCGTCACGCGCTTCGGCCTGCAGCGCACCGGTCGGTTCGGCACGACCATCGTGCGAAACGGAATCGAGATCACCGCCCCCCTGGGAGAAGCCGTGGTCGCGGTGCACGAAGGCACGGTCGGTTTTGCCGACGTGTTTGCAGGATTCGGCAATCTTGTGATCGTCGACCACGGCGATCGCGCGTATTCGCTCTATGGACATCTCGAAACGATGGCGGTCAAAGCCCAGGACCGCGTCCAGACGAACCAGCGCGTCGGGACGGTCGGCACCGGACCGGATGGCGCACCTGCGCTGTATTTCGAGCTTCGAATCGACGGTAAACCAATCGATCCGCTACAATGGCTGAAACGATGAATCCCAGAACCCGCTTCCTAGTCCTCGTCGTGTCCGCCCCCATCATCGCCTTCGCCGTCATCGGCGGCTTTCTGAGCAAGGCGCTTGCGCGCGAAGACGCGTATCAGCACCTGAAAGTCTTCGAAGACGTCGTTCAGCTCATCCTGAACAACTATGTCGAGACAGTCGAACCCGATCGCGTGATGAAGGGCGCCATGCGCGGCCTCTCGGAAGGACTCGACGCCGACAGCTCGTACTTGACGCCTGCGCAGGTGAAGGAATTCGACGCGGGCGACGCGGCCGGCAAGGCCGCCGGCGACGTCGGCCTCCAACTCACGCGGCAGTACTACCTCCGGGTGATTGCCGCACGTGACGGGTCGCCCGCGCACGCGGCCGGGATTCGATCCGGCGACTTTGTCCGCGCGATTGGCGGCAAGCCGACACGGGAGATGTCGGTCTTCGAAGGGGCCCGCCTCCTCCGCGGCGCACCCGGCACAAAAGTGACGCTGACCATCCTTCGCGGCAGCGCGACCGAGCCGCACGATGTGACCCTCACGCGAACGAGGAGTGAAGCACCGGCCGTCATATCTCGAGCCCTTCCGGGCGGTGTCGGGTACATCCGCATGGCTGCGTTCGACGCGGCGGCGGCGGACTCCATTCGGAAGCAGGTGACCGCGCTCCGCGGCGCCGGCGCGCAGGCGGTCGTGATCGACGTCCGAAACAACGCCGAAGGCGATCTTGCGAATGGGCTGGCCGCAGCTCGTGTGTTCGTCGAAAGCGGGACGCTGGCAATCCGTGAGATGAAAGGCGGCAAGCGCGAGCCGGTCGAGGCCGCCGCGATGACTGCTCCAGGCGGCAAGGACACGAAGACGCTGGCGGCGACGGCCGTCGTCGTCCTCGTCGATAACGGCACGGCC
>JACQTH010000259.1 GCA_016210935.1 Acidobacteriota bacterium
AGTTGCGCGGCCGCCGCGGCGGCCGCGCCTAAGACAGCTCCTAAGGCGGACCGGAGAAAACTTGCTTCATCTGTGATGATATCCGCCTTAGGAGATGTCTAGTGACTTCCGGCGCAGACGACGGTAGGCTTACGCGGGCCGACTGAGCCTCCTGTCCGATGCCCAGGGTTCTGGACGATCTCCTTAGCGATCTCCGATACGGTCTGCGAGGCTTGTCGCATGCACGCGGGTTCACGGTCCTCGCGCTGCTCGCCTTGATGCTCGGCATCGGCGCGAACGCGACGATTTTCAGCCTCGCCAACGAATTCCTCTTCCAGCCGCTTCCGATCGCCCAGCCGGATCGTGCGGTCCGCGTCTACCGCGCGCCGTTGTCGAATTCCGCGTACGGCGACTACGTCGATTACCGCGATCGGAACCGGACGCTCGACGGTCTGGTGGCCTTTCAGCTCATGACGTTCAGTCTCAAGAGCGACGGGCCGCCCCAGCACATCTGGGGGCAGGTCGTCAGCTCGAATTACTTCTCCGTGCTCGGCCTCCAACCCGCCGTGGGCCGCCTGTTCCGCCCTGATGAAGCCACGGCCCCCGGGACGGATCCGATCGCGGTGCTGAATTACCGGGCCTGGCAGAACCGCTTCGGCCGCGATCCGGATGTGGTCGGGCGGACGATCAATCTGAACGGTCTCAGCTTTTCAATCATTGGCGTGGCGCCGCGATCGTTTGACAGCGTGCTGCCGCCGTTTCTGCCGGACGTGTACGTGCCGATCACGATGGACCCGCTGCTTCGGCCTGGAACCGAGCGGCTGACGGCGCGGAGCACGGCGAATTTCCTGGACACCGTCCAGATCATCGGACGGATGAAGCCGGGCGTCTCTGTCCAGCAGGTCCGGGACGACCTCGGCTCGATCGCGAAGCAGCTTGAACAGGCCTATCCCGCGACGAACCGCGAGCGCACCATTACGGTGCTGCCCGCCCGGCCGCTGCACGATCAGATTCACGGGCAGCTGTCGGCGCTCCTCTTGTCGCTTCAGGCGGCGGTCTTGCTCGTGCTCCTGATCGCGTGCGTGAACATCGGCAATCTGATGCTCGTGCGCGCCGCAGGACGCCGCCGTGAACTGGCGCTTCGTCAGGCGATCGGCGCCAGCCGCGGACGGTTGTTGTCGCAGCTTCTGACAGAGACCGGGATCCTCGCGGCGGCCGGCGGCGTCCTCGGACTCATGTTCGCCATGTGGGCCTCGCGGCTGGTGGCGGCCATCGATATCCCCATCGGGTTTCCCGTCATTCTGAACCTCGACATCGACCGGCAGGTCCTCGGATTCACGGCCTTGCTGTGCGGCGTGACGTTGATCGTCTGCGGCCTCCTCCCCGCCTGGCATGCGATGCGCGTCGATCTCGTGCCCCTGTTGAAGGAAGAGGCCGGCGCCACGGGCCAGCCGTCGCGGACGCGCCTTCGATCGCTGCTGACGATGGCGCACGTGGCCCTGTCGCTGGTGCTCCTCGTCGCCGCTGGACTGTTTCTCAAGAGCCTGAACAATGCCCGATCGATGGACACCGGCTTTTCCGCCGACGGGGTGCTGACGATGACCGTCGATTTGTCGGTGCGCGGCTATACCGAAACGCAGGGGCGCGAGTTCTACCGTCGGCTGATGGATCGCACCGTGACGCTGCCGGGCGCCGAAGCCACGAACGTCACGACGATTCTGCCGCTGACGTTCACGACGATGTTCATCCGCGCGCTGCGCGAGGGGCAGGAGCCTCCGCCGAATCCACGGCTCTCTCTCGAACCAATCGGCGTCAACATGGTCGGGCCCGGCCATTTTGCGACGCTGAAGATTCCGCTGCTGGCCGGCCGCGACTTCACGTTGCGGGACGACCGCGACGCCCAGGCCGTCGCCATCGTGAACGAGCGATTCGCGCGAAAGTACTGGCCCGGCGAGAGCGCGATTGGCAAACGTTTTCGCGAGTGGACCAACACGGGGCTGCCGCCGCCGCTCATCGAGGTGGTGGGGGTCGCGCGCGACGGCAAGTACGGCAGCCTCGGCGAGCCGCCACGCGCGTTCGTCTATCGGCCGCTCCTGCAGCGGTATTTCAGCAGCGCCTCCGTCATCGTCCGGAGTCCGAACGATCCCGGGAGCGTCGTCCGCCTGGTCCGGCGCGAGATCGATCAGCTCGACCCGGACCTGCCGGTCTATGACGTGAAGCGCCTGACCGAGGCGACGCGGATCTCGATGATGCCGGCGCAGATCGTCGGTCTCGTCGTGGGGCTGCTGGGCGTCGTGGCGCTCGGCCTCGCCGCGATCGGGATCTACGGCGTGATCTCCTACGCCGCGCGGCAGCGGACCCACGAGATCGGCGTCCGAATCGCGATCGGCGCGGACCCTTCGGCCGTCCGCGCATTGGTGGTGCGGCAGGGTATGACGTGGGCGGGTGCCGGGATTCTCGCGGGCGTCGGGATCGCACTGGCGGTCACGCGGTTCACCTCGGCGCTGCTCTACGACGTCAGCCCGACCGATCCGCTGACGTTCGCGGCGATCATCGCCATCCTGATCGGCGTCGCGTTCGTCGCGAGCTACATTCCCGCCCGTCGCGCCAGCCGGCTCGATCCCGTCCGCGCCCTCCGGGAGTGAAATGCCGGGGGTTCTCGACAATGGTTCGGACGATGGTTCGTTACGCAGGGTCGCGTCCCGAGCCGGCCGAATCTTGTTAAAAACGTAAAACTTTCGGCGCGGCATCTGTTTTCGGGGCTCGGGACGCTACACTGGAATGTTGAGTCCGGGTTCCTTGATGAAAGTAACGAAGCTTCGCCTCAAACCGACCAGTGAAGCACGCGAAGCTTCGTTACTAGTTTGCGCGGCCGCATATGCGGCCGCGCCTAAGCCGGGCTTGC
>JACQTH010000260.1 GCA_016210935.1 Acidobacteriota bacterium
GGCCCCCGACCCCTACAGTGAAACGATTGTCACGCCGGCCGCTTCGCCTCGCGCATCCGCGCGGCCTTGCCCCTCAAGTTGCGCAGGTAATACAGCTTCGCGCGGCGTACCTTCGACGACCGCACGACTTCAATCCGGTCGATGACCGGGGAGTGCAGCGGAAAGATTCGCTCGACGCCCTGGCCGAACGACACCTTCCGGACCGTGAACGAGGCGCGCAGCCCGCCGCGGTGCATCCCGATGACGATTCCCTCGAACACCTGAATGCGTTCTTTGTCGCCCTCGCGGACCTTGACGTGCACGCGGACCGTGTCGCCGGCCTTTATCGGCGGACGCTCGCTCACCTGTGCGCGTTCCACCTGTTCAATCACGTTTGTCGCCATGGTTGGCTCCCTTTCGTTCCTCCATCAAGTCGCGGAGCAACTCCTGCTCTTCCGCGTCGAGCGACGCCGACCCGAGCAGTTCCGGCCTGCGCTCGAGGGTACGGCGAATCGCCTCCCGGCGGCGCCACTGTCGAATCGCCCCATGATGGCCCGACAGCAGCACCTCGGGCACCTTCAACCCGCGAAAGTCCGCCGGCCTCGTGTACTGGCCGTAATCCAGCAGGCCGCGCGCGAATGAGTCCGCTTCGACCGACCGCTCGTCTCCGACGGCGCCCGGCAACAACCTGATCACCGCATCACAGACGACGAGCGCCGCCAGCTCCCCGCCGGTCAGCACGTAGTCGCCTATCGACAGCTCCTCGGTCGCCAGGTGCTCGCGCACCCGCTCGTCTACCCCCTCGTACCGGCCGCAGATGAAGACGAGATGCGACAGGCGGCTGAGCCGCTCGGCCTCGGGCTGTGTAAAGCGCCTGCCTTGCGGCGACGTCAGGATGATCGCAGGCGGGTCGCCACGTTCGCGACGAATCCGCTCAACGGCGCCAAAGATCGGCGCGGGTTTCAACACCATCCCGGGCCCGCCGCCGAATGCCACGTCATCGACCGATCGATGACGATCGTCGGTGAACTCCCGCAAGTCCCACACGCGCGCGTCCACCAGGCCGCGTTCGACGGCGCGTCGAACGATCCCTTCCCCGAAGCCCGCGTCGACGAGCCGGGGAAAGATCGTGATGATGTCGACCTTCACGTAACGAAGCTTCTCCCCAACACGACGTACCCCCATAGGCACGAAGCTTCGTTACTAGAACGCGCGGCCGTCTCCCGGCCGCGCCTAAGCCGTGCTTGAGCGGCGGGTAAGTCGTTGTGCATTTTGACGTTCAAGCACGGCTGTTCAGCTCGAGCAAGCCCTCCGGCGGATCGATCACGATCCGGCGGCTGATGGTGTCCACGGCAACGCAAATCGTGTCGATGAGGGGAATCAGAACCTCCCGCCCCTCACGATCGACCACGAGCCTGTTCTGCCCGAACGGGCCCTCCACGGCGGTGACGCGTCCCACCATGTCTCCGTCGCGGGTGGCGACTTCACACCCCACCAGGTCGTGCTGGTAGAACGCGCGATCGGGAAGCGCCGTGATCTCCGACTCGGGCACCTTGAGCTCGGCCCCGGCCAGCGCCTCTGCGTCGTTGATGGTCTCGACGCCCGAGAAGCCGACCACCGGCCGTGCCTTTTGAAACCGGACCGTCTCGATGATGAGCGGCCTGATGCGGCCGTCGCGCGTCTTGACCAACAGTCGCGTGGCGGGCCGGAAGCGCTCCTGCGGGAAGTCGCTTTCAGGCTTGACGATGACTTCACCGCGGTTTCCGTACGCGCGCGCGATGACGCCGACCAGCACGTGCGCGTCCCAGTCGGAGAACGGACTAGCGAAGCTCCGCCTCAAACCGATCCGCTGCGCTTCGCTAGACATCACGGGCTTTACCCAATAGCCCCGCTACGCGGGGACTAGCCGTGCTTGGTGAGCCAGAATATGACCGTACATTCTGGCGGCGCAAGCACGGCTAGTCCCCGCCTCCGAGCTCGTGGAACTCGACGGACACCTTCCTCCCTTCGCGCTCGGCGGCTGCCGAGACCAGCGTGCGGACCGCATCCGCCGTCCGTCCCTGCCGGCCAATCATACGGCCGAGATCGTTGGGCGCGACGTACAAGTCGAGCACGGTGACGCCACGATGCTCACCCTGGTCGACACGCACGAGCTCCGGTGAATCGACGAGGTGGCGCGCCAGCACCTCGAGCACGTTCCTCGCCTGCACCGGCCTGCTCACGACGCCGACGCCTCGCTGCCCTCGCCCCCGGCCCCGGACGGTTCCGCGGTCGCGGGCTTCTCGGGCGGCGTGGCCCGAGCGGGCTCCGGTTCCGCGGGGCTCAAATGGCGCGCGATCAGCGTCCGCACGGTGTCGCTCGGCTGCGCGCCTGCCTTGAGCCAGTAATCGACGCGTTCCCGATCCACCCGCACGAGGGCCGGCTGGGTCCTCGGGTTATAGTGCCCGAGAATCTCCACGAACCGGCTGTCGCGCGCGCTGCGCGAGTCCGCGACGACGACGCGGAAAAAAGGCCTCTTTTTCGATCCCATCCGAGCAAGACGAATAGCCAGCATCTAGATTCCCATCCTTTTTAACCGGGGCTGCGGCCCCGGACCCCGGCTCGGTCGCTTGCGCCCTCGACTTCGCTCGGGGCGCCCTGAGCGGCAGTCGAAGGGCGGGGACCCCTTCGCCCCGCGCCGCTCCCTGTTTGAATGGCGGGGACCCCTGCGCCCCGCCAAGCTCCTCGCTCGCGGGGACCCCAATGCCC
>JACQTH010000251.1 GCA_016210935.1 Acidobacteriota bacterium
CGGCGTCACGTTGTGCTCGGCGAGCGCGGCCGGAATGATCTGATGGCCGAAATCCACGCCGGCGTTCCGCGCGAGCACCTCGAGCAGGACGTCCCGTGAGAACAGATAGATGCCCATCGACGCCAGAAACGGCTTCTCGGCCGTCGTCGTGGTGAAGGTGGCCCCTGACGGCACACTCGATCCGATTTCGGCCAGACGCCAGGCGTTCGGCTTCTCCTCGAACGCCAGGAGCTGTCCGCTGCGATCGAACCGGAAGATCCCCATCCCCGTGGCGTCTTCCGCCGAGACCGGCTGGGCCGCAATCGTGATGTCGGCCTCGCGCACGACGTGCGTCTTCCGGAGCAGCGTGAAGTCCATGCGGTACAGGTGGTCGCCCGCCAGAATCAGGTAGTACTCGGCGTCGTGTCGCGTGAAGTGACGCGCGGCCTGGCGGACGGCGTCCGCGGTGCCCTGGTACCAGTTCGGATTGTCCGGCGTCTGCTCCGCCGCCAGAATCTCGACGAACCCTCCCGAGAACACGTCCATCCGGAACGTCTGCGCAATGTGACGATTCAACGATGCCGAGTTGAATTGCGTCAGGACGAAGATCTGCCGGATATCCGCGTGCAGGCAGTTGCTGATCGGGATGTCGATCAGGCGGTATTTCCCGCCAATCGGCACCGCGGGCTTGGACCGCATCTGGGTGAGGGGGAACAGACGTTTGCCCTGACCGCCGCCGAGGATGATGGCCAGCACGTCGGTCATTCCCGCAGTATAGCGCTGCAGGTCTGCTACAATCCCTCGGCCGTTGAGGAGACGAGACGTGCGATTACGCCTGATTCCCCGTGAAGAGAAGTTCTACGCCGATTTTCTGCAGCTGGCCGACGAGCTGCGCACGGGTGCGCGACTGCTCGAGGAGATGCTCGCGCCCGACCCGCCGCTGGCCGACAAGGCCGACGAGATCAAGGAAGTCGAGCACAAGTGCGATTTCATCACCCACGCGCTGATTCAGCGCCTCAATCGCACGTTCGTGACCCCCATCGACCGCGAAGACATCCACGCCCTGGCGCGATCGCTCGACGATGTAATGGACGCCATCGATGACTGCGCGGCGCTGGTGCGGCTGTACCACATCCCGTCGGCGCGATTCGGCGCCCGCGAGCTCGCGCGCGTCATCTCCAGCTCGACGCATCAGGTGAGGCTCGCGATGGAAGGGCTGGAGCTCCGCAAGGGCGTGGCCGAGCGCGTGGTCGAGATCAATCGTCTGGAAAACGAGGCGGACCGGCTGCACCATCAGGCCATCGAGCGCCTGTTTTCCGACGAACGCGATCCGATCACCATCATCAAATGGAAGGAGATTCTCGATTTTCTCGAAGATGCGACCGACCGCTGCGAGGACGTCGCGAACGTCCTCGAAGGTGTCGTGGTCAAGCACGCTTAGGGCGACTGCGTCATGACCGTCTCGCTGCTCGCCGTCCTCACCCTTGTCCTAGTTGCCCTCCTGTTCGATTTCATCAACGGTTTCCACGACGCTGCAAACTCGATTGCCACTGTCGTGTCGACGCGCGTCCTGTCGCCGGGCAAGGCTGTCGTCTGGGCCGCCTTTTTTAACTTCATAGCCGCCTTCATGTTCGGCACCGGCGTCGCCAAGACCGTCGGATCCGGCATGGTGTCGCTCGATATTGTCACCCTCAACGTCATCTTCGCCGGCCTGGTCGGGGCCATCGTCTGGGATCTGCTGACGTGGTACTACGGGTTGCCGACCAGTTCGTCGCACGCGCTGATTGGCGGGTACGCGGGGGCTGCGGTAACAAAGGCCGGCCTGGGCGCCATCACATGCGAGAGCTGCACCGGCTGGCCGAAAACGCTGATGTTCATCGTGGTGTCACCGGTCATCGGCCTGGTGGCCGGCCTGTCGTTGATGAGCACGATCTTCTGGCTGTTCCAGTGGACGAGCCCCGGGCGGGTCGATCACTGGTTCCGGCGCCTGCAGCTCGTCTCCGCGGCGCTATTCAGCCTGAATCACGGCGCTAACGACGCGCAGAAGACGATGGGGATTATCACCGGCGTGCTCGTGACCGCCGGCCACCTGTCCACATTCGACGTGCCGTTCTGGGTGGTGCTGGCCGCACACGCGGCCATCGGGTTCGGGACGCTCGCCGGCGGGTGGCGGATCATTCACACGATGGGATCGCGAATCACAAAGCTGCAACCGGTAGGGGGGTTTGCCGCGGAGACGGGCGCCGCCTTCGCGATCTTCACAGCGACCCAGCTCGCCATCCCCGTCAGCACCACCCACGCGATTACCGGCGCTATCGTCGGCGTCGGATCGACGAAGCGGCTGTCGGCTGTGCGGTGGGGCGTGGCGGGACGGATCATGTGGGCCTGGATTCTCACGATTCCGGGGGCCGGGTTCGTTGGCGCGCTGACCTACTGGATCCTTCGCAGCTTCGGGTACAGCTAGGCAACCAGAAGTCGGAAGTCGCGTCCCCCACTAGACAAAGGAGACGCCTCCGGTCAACAGGGCGACGAGCGTCCAGATGAGCTCCGCCAGTCCGAGAACGAAGAGCACGTTGCGGAGCGATCGGCGTGTGCCGCGCGCAGTCGACCAGATCACGGGTACCCCTCGGCGATCCCGGTCAGCAGCGTCCACTCGGCTCGCGTGAACGCGGCCGTCAGCTCCGCCGGCGAGGAATATCTCGCGGCCGGTATCCGTCGTGCCGGGACCTGGAGTGTGATCTCGCGCCCGTCAAAGGGATCCGGATCGATCCGCAGCCGCGATCCCGTGAGCGTGCACCGATGCTCGTAGGCATCGAACGACTCGGTCCAGCCATTGCAGAAGACCAGGGACAGCAAATCGCCCAGGTACACGAAGCGGTAGTCGTCGTCCAACGCGGCCTGTGAGACATCGCTGGGCAGCAACCGGCGGCGCTCCGCTTCCATCACTGCGAAGAACTGCTGCCACGACGCCTCGGCGCGGTGACGTGAGAGCACGGTCAAGGCGTGCTGCGCCACGAGCGCGCCGGCGAGTGGGGACATCGCGGCAACCCGGGCGGTGGCGCGCGGCCAGATCGGCTGCTTCAGGTCTTCCGGCAGGCCGACGAAATCAAACGGGCGTCCGCTCGACGGATCGAGCAGTGGCGCGCAATCGACTTCGATCCAGCCGTTGTCGTGCTCGCGGGTGGCGAGCAGGATGGTGGCGCGCGCGGGATGCGAGGCGAAACCGTCCCGCTGCCACGCGTCCATGATGCGACCCGACAGCGCGGCATGATCCGGTTGAGTGACGAGCAGCAGATGGGAGCCCTGTGGGCGAACGATCATGAGGAGAAAGGAGCTAGGAGCTAGGAGCTAGAAGCGAGGAGCTAGAATCGAGACCCGGTGCGCCAGAGCGGGAAGCTCTCGGGCTCGATCATTTTCTAACTCCTAGCTCCTAACTCCTAGCTTCTAGCTCCTATTTACCGCTGAGCCGTTCCACGGACAGCCCGACCGCACGGGATAACAGCTCCACCGTATGAAGATCGTCGTTTTTCTTCGGGAAAACGCGCGATGAATCTGGCACCGCGCTTGATCTGTGCTGTGGCAGGAGGCCAGTCATGAGGATCAGTCGCTGGAGCAGTATCGCAGGAGTCGGGCTCGCGGCCGTGGCCGTCGCGCTGACCACCTTCGCGTGCACCCGCGGCTCGGCGTTCGAGGGCGTGGGGACCACTGGCGTCGGGCGCGACAACAGTCAGTATATTCGCGTCGCCTCGTCCCGCGATCCACAGGCATTCGATGCGTCCGCGACCGATTCGCGGCCTGTGGTGGTGACGTGCGGTCCGGGTCAACGCGCGGTCGTTCGGCCGGCCGTGCTGCGCGGCGAGCCGGTTTCGCAGGTGGAGTGTCTCGGCGAGCCGTATGCGACCGTCCCGGCTTACGGCGCGACGCCAATTTATGGAACGTACGATCGGCCGATGATCGTCGACCCGTATCCTCGCGCGATCCCGGTTGCGTCCGAGATTCGCACCGTCAG
>JACQTH010000003.1 GCA_016210935.1 Acidobacteriota bacterium
CGGGGGAGTCGCACCTGCCGGCGATCTTTCTCCTGCTGACGCTCGCCTCGTCTGGAACCTTCCTGCACACCGGGCTGAAGCTGCCTTACTACATGTTCTTCGCCAAGGACCGCGATCTTCGCGCGCATGAGCCACCGGTGAACATGCTGGTGGCGATGGGACTGGCGGCGGCGGCGTGCATTCTCATCGGCATGTTTCCATCGCTCTTGTACTCGCACCTGCCGTTTGCCGCCGACTATGCGCCGTACACCCAGCGTCACGTCACGGCCACCTTGGGGCTCCTGGGCTTCACCGCGCTGGGGTTCTTCCTGCTGCTGAAGCATCTGGATCCCGAGCCGACGATAAGCCTTGACACTGACTGGATCTATCGCAGAGGTCTGTCCCTCACGCTGCCCCGCGTTGAAGGCGCGCTCGCCCGACTCGAAGGCGCTGTGGCGCAGGTTTCTGTCGTGGTGGTGCAGCGGCACCTGTTGTGGGCCGCGGAGCGGCTCCGCAGGTTTGATGCTCATGTGATCGATGCCGCGCTCGTGGGCATCGGCCGCTCCACTGAGACCCTGAGCCAGACACTCAGACTTCAGGTGAGCGGCAACGCCCATCATTACGGACTGATCATGGCCGCCGGCGTCCTGGCGGCCCTGGCGATTGCCATCTTCGGCCTGTGACATTCCCGGTCCTCAGCGTCACGACCTTTCTTCCTGTGTTGGGAGCCGCCGCCGTCCTTTTATTGGGGGACCGTCTGGCGCGCTGGGTGGCTCTCGCCACGACCCTGGCGACGCTGATGGTCTCGGCTCCGTTGTATCTGAGCTTTGACAAGAGCTCGACCGCGCTGCAGTTTGCCGAGTCCGTGCCCTGGATTCGATCGTGGAACGTCGGGTACGGCATGGGCGTCGACGGCATCAGCCTGCCATTCATTTTTCTTTCGGTGGTGCTGACGCTCCTCTGCGTGGCGGCATCGTGGACTGCGGTCCAGACGCTCGTGCGGGAGTTCTACGCCACGCTGCTGGTCGCCGAGACCGCGATGATCGGCCTGTTCGGGTCCACGAATTTCTTTCTCTTCTACGTGTTCTGGGAGCTGATGCTCGTGCCGATGTTCCTCCTCATCGGCGTATGGGGCAGCGGACGCCGCATCTATGCGTCCTTCAAGTTCCTGATCTTCACCCTGGCTGGCAGCGTCCTGATGCTGGTCGGCCTGATCGCGCTCCTTCACACGACCGGCACGCTGGACTTCCGCGAGCTCGCGACCGCGAGGCTCACCTTCGGCCAGCAGATCTGGCTCTTTGTCGCGTTTTCGCTGGCCTTCGCGGTCAAGGTGCCGATGTTCCCCGTGCACACGTGGCTGCCGGATGCCCACACGGAGGCGCCCACGGCAGGCAGCGTGATCCTGGCAGGAGTTCTTCTCAAGATGGGTGGCTACGGACTCCTGCGCATCGGACTGCCGATCCTTCCCGATGCCGTGCAGTTCTTCCTCACGCCGATGCTCGCGCTCTCGGTGGCCGCCATCGTGTATGGGGCCTTCGTGACGCTGGCCCAGACGGATGTGAAACGCCTCATCGCCTACTCGAGCATCAGCCACATGGGGTTCGTGACGCTGGGGATCTTCGCGCTCAACCGGAGCGGTCTGGAGGGCGCAATCCTGCAGATGGTGAACCACGGCATCATCACGGGCGCGCTGTTCATGTGCGTCGGCATGATGTACGAGCGGACTCACACCAGAGAGATCGTCGAGTACGGAGGGCTCTTCAAGATCGCGCCGATCTTCACCACGTTTCTGGCGGTCTTTTGTCTGGCCGCGATCGGGTTCCCGGGTCTCAACGCCTTCGTGGGTGAGTTCCTCATCATCAGCGGCGCCTTTCAGAAGTGGCCGGGTCTCGGCGTCATGGCCGTCTGTGGTGTCGGGCTGGGCACGACCTACATGGTGTGGCTGTACTACCGCGTCGCGCTGGGCGAAGCTGTTGCCGGGCTGCGACAGCTGCGCCTCGAGCTCAACGCCAGGGAAGCGGCCACGCTGGCTCCGTTGGTGCTGTTGGCGCTGGTCATCGGTTTGTACCCCGCGTCTGTGCTCGGTTTTCTTCACTCGTCTGTGACACAACTGCTGGCGGCGGTTGCCGCGCCGGATGTCCTGGCGGGTGGCAGGTGACAGGTCTGATGTTCCTCCTGCCGGAGCTCGTCCTCGCCGGCATGTCGCTGGCGCTCATCCTGGTGGCGCGCCATATCAGGCGTGCGCAGCCCGCTGCAGCGGTGGTCGTCTTTGCCGCCATCGGTGCGGCGGTTGGCGCTGGA
>JACQTH010000004.1 GCA_016210935.1 Acidobacteriota bacterium
GGTGGGATTCGGCGTCGGGGGCTGTGCCACTCGCCAGCCGGCACGCACGGCGGCGCTGCGCGCGCCTGTCATCCTGCCTCCCGTCAAGATCTCGTGGGATCGTGTGATCCGAACAACGGTGGGGTTGCGGCCGCACCGGCCATCGGGATTCGTGCTCAGAGCCGACAAGCTCGACGCGAAGACCCTGATTCACAACTATGGACACGGCGGTGCAGGTATGTCGCTGTCGTGGGGAACGGGACTGATGGCCGCCGAGCTGGCGCTGCAGGCGGACGGCCGCCGCGCCGCGGTAATCGGCTGCGGCGCCGTCGGCCTGACATCTGCGCGCCAGCTGCAGCGGCGCGGGTTCGACGTGACGATCTATGCGATGGCGGTGCCGCCCGAGACGACTTCCAATATGTCGCTCGCCGGCTTCACGCCGACGTCGGGCTTGATCGCGAACGATCGGCGAACACCGGCCTGGGACGAACAATTCCGGCGCGCCGCCGACATTGCCTACCGCCAGCTTCAGCTTCTCGCCGGCCGGGACTACGGCATTTCGTGGATCGAGAACTTCAGCCCCGTTGACGAAATCCGGACCGGTGGCGGAGAAGGATCAGGGCTGGAAGCCGGCCTGCAGGCCGGTCAGGACGTGCTGCAGCCGGGCGAGCATCCATTTCCGACGAAGTACGCCGTGCAGCGAACACGCCTGCGGATTGAGCCGTCCATCTACCTCGATGCGCTCGTTCGGGACTTCCTCCTGTTCGGCGGTCACATCGTCATCAGAACGTTCGACACCCCGCGCGATCTGATGTCGCTATCCGAACCCGTCATCGTCAATTGCACCGGTCTCGGATCCAGGGCGCTCTTCGGCGACGAGGAGCTCATGCCGGTCAAGGGTCAGCTCACGGTGCTGGTGCCGCAGCCGGAAATCACCTACGGAACGAATGGCGGCCGGCGCGTTCAGACGGCGACGCCGGGCATCGGGATCCATATGATGCCGCGGCGTGACGGAATCGTGCTCGGCGGGACAGCCGAGCGCGGCGTCTGGACCATGGAGCCGAACGAGGACGAGCGCAAGCGGGTCGTCGAGGGCCACATTCAACTTTTCTCGTCGATGCATACGCCCGCTGCTGGCGTGCGCGCCGCCCGCGTCGCGAGAGTGGAGCAGCCGCGGCAGATTCCGAGCCTCGAGAGTCATTTCGACCTCGAATACTAAGCGAATACCTCCGCTGGAATTCCCGCGGTCTGAACCCGCTCCGCAATCTCTCTGAGTCTTGGCTCCGACACCCTGCGAAGGTACGGCCAGGCGGGGTCGCGATCGATCGTGTAGAGGTGCACACGCGTCGGATGGATCCGGATGAGCGCCGCCAGCCAGTCCGTCACCGCTTTATCCGTCGTGTTGTCGATGTTGCCGGTTCCGTCGCGTACGAACATCGCCTGAATGGTGACGTCCGGGACGTGATGAAGGCTGTCGACGATGCGCGAGAGCGGGCGGAGCGATCCGTTGAGCCGGCGCAGCAAATCCTCTGACCCCGCGTCCAGCTTCATGTAGCGCTCGTCGACCCTGACAAGCGCGCGGCGCACGGCCGGCCACGCCGCCGTCGTCGAATTCGAGAGAATGGCCAGCGGTACCCGCGGCGCCCAGCGATCCCGCAGCGCGCACAACCGATCGATCACCTCCTCGAACTCCGGGTGGAGCGTCGGCTCCCCGTGTCCGGCAATCGTCAGCCGATCGATTCGCTCGCCGACACGATGCGCGCGCTCGACGCGCGCATAGACCGCCGCAAACACCGTCCAGGGCGCCGGCCATGCGCCGACGCGTGGAGCGCCGTCTTCGGCAATGGCGCGTGTCCAGCCGTACTGACAATAGGCGCAGTTGAACGTGCACACCTTGAGGCGGGGCGGCAGCAGGTTGATCCCGAGCGAGCAGCCGAGACGCCGCGACTTCACCGGGCCGTACACGATGGAATCGAGCAGTGGCAGCGACATGGCGCGACTCCCGTGCTGGACGCCGGCGCTGCCGGAAATCCGGCAGTTCGCGGCGCACCTGGACGAACGAGGCAAGGAGTTCGCCAGTCTGGCAGCCGGCGGTGAAATGGGCTGGCCCGGCATCACCCTTGCGATCTGGAGGCGCAGTCCTGGTTTTCTGACGGGTTTCCGATGATGGTCGATCGCGAGAAAGTCCTGACGGTCCTGCGGAAGCGTTTTCCCGGGTCGACCTCCGAGCAAGTGGCGGCTGCAGCCAACGCGATCGTCGGCCTCGGTGATGAATGGGAAGAGATCTCGAATCACGAGGGCGACTTCGGGTATCACGTGTCGGTGCAATGCCCCGACATCTGCTACCTGGCCGCCGAGGTCGAAC
>JACQTH010000262.1 GCA_016210935.1 Acidobacteriota bacterium
GCGCCAGCGACACGATCGCCACGACCGAGAAGAGGGGGCTGCGCAGGAGGCCGCGCACGGCGAGACGGATACCCTGAGTTGGGAGGGGCATGTAGCCATTAGACGGATCTGGGCGGGCGAAGGTTGGGGAACTCGGTTGGTGTGTCTATACTCGCCTCGTGCCCTCGCACGAGTGGATTGATCAGCGCAGCCTGGCGCTTCACGACCGAGTGGCGGCCAAGTTAGAGGCCGACCCGCAGCTCCTGGAAGCGGCGCGTGCCAACCTGGAGCGGTGGCTCCGCTCGACCCCATCCGCATCCTTGCTCGAGTGGCGCGACCTGTTGCCGCATCAAGGCGCTGCGACCGGCATTCCACGGCGACTTCGTGCCGCTGTTCAGACGAACAGTTCCATCAAGACTTCGTCATCATCGACGCCGTCGATCACGACCTGTCGTGATAATCGACCGCAGTTTTTGATACCTACGATGGAGGTCACAGCGAGTGCGCGCAGATCCGGGTTGAGCGGATTAAGCGTTCGCAGAAGAAAGGCTTCAGGCCGAAACGTCGCATGCCGGACAACGATGCGCTCGGCCCATCACGCCCCGACAACCCGTGGCTTCCGCCTTCAGGCCCCCAACAACTCGTGGCTTCCGCCTTCAGGCGGAAGATCTTCGTGTGGCTCCGCTCTATTCCACCTGCTTGTTCACGAGCTTGGTCATCTCGAACATGTTGACCGCCCCTTTGCCGCCAAACACCGCCGTCAGCTTGTCGTCGGCGTTGATCATGCGCTTGTTCTGGGCGTCCTGCAGGCGGTGCTTCTTGATATACGCCCAGAGCCGCTTGGTGAGCTCGGTACGCGGGATCGGCTTGTCGCCGACGATTTCCGCGAGCGCGGAGCTGGGCGTCACCGGTCGCATGAACGCGGGATTCGGCCGGCGGGCAGCTTTTCTGGCCGTCTTGCCCTTCCCCGTGGATCTGACCTTCTTTTTCGACTTCGTCGGCTTTTTCGCCATGTCGAGCTCCTTTTTGAGCGATGCGGTACCAGACGATGGTACCTCAAGGAGGCGTGGCCCGACCGGCCAAGAAAGCCGGCCAGCAAATGTCGGATATCAGCGGGGTGCGCCTTTCGGGGTTGCGCCCGATTTGACGATCAACTCGGAAAGGAGCGCGGCGACGGCCGGCATCCGGTTCGAGGTGGCGATCTGTCTGGGCGTGGCGCCCGACGCGTCGCGTTCGTCGAGCCTCGCGCCTTTCGCGGCGAGGAAGCGGATCATCTCGCCGATTTCAGCGCTCGGCCGTCCCCTGGCGGCGGAGACGGCCGCATGCATGACCGTCGCGCCAGAACGACTGACGACGTCGACGTGAGGATCCAGATCGTAGGCGTACATGACCGTAGCGATCGTGGCTCCCGCGGCCGCGGCCATCAGGAGCGTGCGACCGCTCGCCGTAGACAGCGCCGGATTCGCGCCGGCGGCCACCAGCACCCGCATCACGGGCTCGTGATTCCGCCCGGCCGCGAACATGAGGGGTGTGACACCAGTCGTGGACCGCGCGTTGGCGTCCGCGCCGTTCTCGAGCAGCGCACGAACGGACGCGGCGTGGCCCTCGGCCGCCGCCCACATCAACGGCGTCTGGCCCTTCCGCGATTCGGCCGCGTTGACGGCCGCCCCCTTCGCGATCAACTGGTTCACGGCCTCGACGCTGCCGGTTGCGGCGGCAATCATCAGCGCGGTCTCGCCGTTCCCGCGGGCCGCGTTGGGGTCCGCCCCTGCCGCGAGCAGTTTCGTGATGAGCATCCCGTCGCCGTTCGCGCAGGCCAGTGTCAGGGGCGTTTCGCCGTATTCGTTGGCGACATTGACGCGGGCCCCTGCGGCCAGCAGGGCCTCGGCCATCTCACTCTCGCCGAGATGCACGGCCCACGCGAGCGGCGTCGCGCCATCCGGCTGTGCGGCGTCGACGTTCACTCGGGCGAGCAGCAGCGACCGGACCGCCGGATAATCGCGCCGCTTCACGGCATCCAGCAGTCGTGAGTCCGCCTGCGCCGCGGCGGGCGCCACGATCGCGCACGCGAACAGCGCGATCATCCACCGGCGCTGAATCTCCTGCATGAATCAAATGTCCGAAAGAACTCCGGTGCTGTCGCCGAACTGATCCACCTCCACGCCCGCCTTGCCGAGAAGGTTCAGCAGGAGATTGTTCAAGGGCGTGTCCCGCGGATATGCGCTGTGACGCCCGCCCTTGAGTTGCCCATTCGCCCCCCCCACCACCACGGCCGGCAGATCGTGGTGCGTGTGCCGGTTCCCGTCGCAAATGCTGCTGCC
>JACQTH010000263.1 GCA_016210935.1 Acidobacteriota bacterium
GCGACGAGCGGCTCGGGCACCCGCACCCCGGGAACCTCGTTGGCCAGGAACTCCGCATGCAGCAGGCTCTCGAACGGCAGCACGGCCGCGACGATCGGAATCCGCACCGGCTCGATGCGGGTCAGAAACGCCTCCAGCGCATCCACGTCGAAGATGGGATAGGTGATCGCAAACTCCGCGCCCGCCTCGACCTTGTACTCGAACCGGCGAACCTCCTCGTCGAGGTTCTCGGCGCCGGGGTTCGCGACCACGCCGATGTGAAAGGCCGTCGGCTCCCCGATTTCCTGTCCGCCGACGTCGTAGCCGCGGTTGAGGCGCGCCACGACGTTGGTCAACCCGATCGAGTCGACGTCGAACGGAGGAGCGACCTCGGGATAATCAGCGGCCTTCCGCGGTATGCCCGTTCGGATGAGCACGTTGCGCAATCCCATCGCGTGCGCGCCGAGCAAATCGGACTGCATGGCCAGCAGACTCCGCTCTCGACAGGTGTAGTGAAGCACCGTCTCGATGCCGGCCTGGTGCTCCACCAGAACCGCCGTCGAGAGGGCGCTCATCCGCGTGCTGCTCTGCGACGCGTCGGGAACGTTCACGGCGTCGACGCCATGGATTTTCAGCAGTCGCGCCTGCTCGATCGTCTTGCCCACCTCATGACCGCGCGGCGGCAGCAGTTCGACGGCCGTCACGAAATGACCCCGCGCGATCGCATGAGCAAACCGTGACTTTTCCGGTCGCGTCACCGGCGTCGGCGCCGACGTCGGCCTGTCGACGGCGGGGGCCGCCGGCGCTGTCGTCGACGCGCGCGCCACGCCCGGGGTCATCGCGCGAACCGACTGCTTGATCTGGCGAATATGCTCCGGCGTCGTCCCGCAGCAGCCCCCGACCAGCCGCACACCCTTCGCGATGAAGCGCCGCGCATATGACGCCATGTACTCGGGCGAGCTGAGGTAGATGTAGCGGCCTTCCACGCTTCTCGGCGCCCCCGCGTTCGGCTGCGCCGATAATCGGGCGGACGTGACCCTGGAGATCCGATCGATCGTTTCGAGCATCGGCGCCGGTCCGACGCTGCAGTTGACACCGATGACCTGGGCGCCCAGGCGTTCGAGCTCCGGGGCAAACGTCTCCGGCGGCGTGCCGTCCAGGCTGTTGCCGTCCTCCTCGGTGGTCATCTGCGCGACGATCGGCAGGTCCGTCAGGCTGCGAACGGCGGCAATCGCCGCCCCGATTTCGTTCAGATCGCGGAAGGTCTCGAGGATGAACAGGTCGACGCCCCCTTCGAGCAGCGCCGCCACCTGCTCCGTGAAATAGTCGCGCGCCTCGTCCACGCCCGTCTTGCCCCACGGCTCGATTCGGATGCCAAGCGGACCCATGGCGCCCGCCACGAACACCCGATCGCGCGCCGCGTGCCGGGCGATCTGGGCGCCCCGGACGTTAATTGCATGCAGTCGCTCGGCTTGCCCGAACGACCCGAGCTTGACGCGGTTGGCGCCGAACGTGTTCGTCTCGATGACATCCGCGCCGCCACGCACATACGCCTGGTGCACCTCGGCCACGAGGTCCGACTGCGTCAGGTTCAGGGCATCGAAGCAGCGGTTGATGAAGACGCCCTTCGAGTACAGCATCGTCCCCATCGCGCCGTCGCAGACGAGCACCCGGTCTTGAATCACGTCGAGAAAGGAAGCCATAGTCAAAGTTGGCGAGTTGGCGAATTGGTGAGTTGGCGAGTTGAAGCCGCTCACATCACTCGTTCACCAATTCCCTTGTTCACCAATTCACGAATTCACCAATTCACCAAACTATCTATTCTACCCGCTCGTAGGTCCACGTCGCCGTATCGATGAGCAGGTGTGAACCGCCGACCAGGTCCAGCCCGATCGAGCGAACACCCTGGCGGGTCGCTTCGGTGAAGCGATGATGATGCCCGAACAGATGCAGCCGGGGCTTCATCGAGGCGAGGATCTCGTTCACCGGCGTCTTGCCCGCGTCGTGGCCTTTGACGATGTACGGCCTTGGCGCCTCGTGCGTGATCAGCATGTCGATCCCGCGGAGTCGTTTGCAGGCCTCGACCTCCTCGCGGACGAAGTGACGGCGTTTGTCGTCACGCACCGGTCGTCGAGGCGGCCGCTCGGCGCCCGGATATGGCAAGTCGGCCGCCCGTGTGTCGTACCACGTCGGCGCCAGCGTGCCCCCAAGCGCGACAACCTGACAGCCCGCAATGGTCGCCGGCAGGCCATTCACCAGGACGGCGAAGTTCGCGACGACGAGGTCGCCGCGAGCGACCTGCGCCAGGAAGTCAAAATCTTCGTTGTTGCCTTTTGTCAGGAAGAACGGCGCCGGCGGCGGGTTCGTCCGAACGTGGTCGTTTTCCAGATCGCCGACACACACCCAGGCCGGCACATCGGGATGCCGGCGCATGATGCGCCAAGCTGTGTCGAGATCGCCATGAATGTCGCCGAGGGCGCCCAATAGAGCCATTTGAAGATTTGATGATTGAGGATTTGGTGATTGATTGAACGATGGCTCGATTGATGATTGGAGATTTATTGTCGATTTTCGGATCAATGATCAATCACTCGATCGACAATCCCGCAATCAATTACCAGATCGAAAATCACCAGATTTTCAAATGGAGCCGGGGAGTCACTTTGCCGGAACGAGCAAATCCTCCTTGTCCCAGATGAACTCGTTCTTGCTGTACACCGCGAGCTCGTAATCCTTGCCCATGAAGATCGCGGACACC
>JACQTH010000255.1 GCA_016210935.1 Acidobacteriota bacterium
CCGTTGAGGCTCGCTCCCAGCGATTCGCAGTTGTCTTCGAACAGATACAGTCCGCGCCGATCGCAGAAAGCGCGGATCACATCGAGCGCCGCGGGATTACCAAGGATGCTGACCGCCACGACCATCCGGGTGCGTGGGGTGAGCGCCGCTTCGAGACAGGACACGTCCATGTTCAGCGTCTCGAGCTCGACGTCCACGAAGCGCAGGCGCAACCCGTACTGCTGCAGTGGATGAAACGTGGTCGCCCAGGAGATCGCCGGGACAATGACCTCGTCGCCGCGCCGGAGCGGCCGATCCTGCAGGTGGAAGAGCGCCGCGACACCCACCAGATTCGCTGACGACCCGGAGTTCAACATGACGGCGTGCTTCATCCCGAACCGGGCGGCGAAGGCTTCCTCGAAGCGGCGAACGTGCTCGCCCATGGTCAACTGGTCCTGGTCGAGCACACGGTTGATGGCCGCGCGCTCCTCCGGCCCCCATGTCGTGCTTGCGAGGTCGTAAACCATAAACAGCGCGACTAACTTGGCCAGGGCTCTGCCCCGGACCCCGGCTCGGTCGCTCGCGGGGACCCCAACGCCCCGCTCCGCTCCCTCGCAGGCGCGCCGTGCGCGCCTAACGGGCTCACCACTCCATGAGTTCTCGCGCGCTGGCCGCGATCCGCGCCGCGTCGGGATAATAGAACTGCTCCAGCGTGAACCCGGCGGGCGCGGGAATGTCAGGGAGTCCCACGCGGGCGACCGGAGCCTTCAGATCGCGGAACCCTTTCTCGGCCGCGAGGCATCCGATCTCGGCACAGACGCCGCCCTTCATCCAGGCCGTGTCGACCACGACGATGCGGCCGGTCTTCCGCAGCGACTCGAGAACGATCTCCTCGTCGAGCGGCTTGATCGTCCGCAGATCGATGACCTCGGCCCCGATGCCATCGGCCGCCAGCATCGTCGCCGCCCGCATCCCGAGCTCGATCGCGTGCGAGGCGCCCGCAATCGTCACATCGCGCCCCTGCCGCCGAACGATCCCCTTGCCGATCGGCACGCGATAGAACCCGTCGGGCACTACGCCGTCCTTTCGCATCAACCAGCGGTGCTCGAACACGCAAACGGGATTGTTGTCAAGGATGGCCGACAGCATCAGTCCCTTGGCATCGTGGGGGGTGCTGGGCATCACGATCTTCAGCCCGGGCACGCCGAGCAGGATGCCCTGAATCGCCTGCGAATGCTGCGCTCCGGAGCCCCAGCCGCGTCCGATGGCCGCCCAGATGACCATCGGAACGGTCGTCTGGCCGTTATCCATGAAGTGAAGCTTCGACGCGTGCGTGATCAGCTGATTGGCGGCCAGCAGGACGAAGTCCGGGCGGTTGTGCATGAACACCGGGCGCAGGCCGTTCATCGCGGCGCCGGCCGCAACGCCCATCATGGATTCTTCGGACAATGGCGTATCGAAGACGCGCGCGGTCCCGAATCGCTGCTGCAATCCGCGCGTCGTCCCGAACATGGCGGACGGATCGTCGACGCCCTGCCCCATCACGAAGACGGCCGGGTCGCGATCGAGCGCGAGTGACAGCGCTTCATTGATGGCCTGGGCGTAGGTGAGGATTCGCCCTTCGCTCGGGTCCGGCCGATCGTAGACGAGGGAGGCGACGAGACCTTCATCCCAGGGCATCGGTCTCAGTCCGCATACACATGCCGATACAAATCGGCTTCGACCGGGTTCGGGCTCGCCAGCGCGAACGCAAACGCCTCGGCGATTTCGTCTCGAATCTCGGCTTCCACCCTCGCCATCGTGGACGACTGAATCAGGCCGCGCTGGGTCAGATACGTCTCGAGGAGCTTGATCGGACAGACACGCTCCCACTCCGCCCGTTCGGCCTCATCGCGATACCCCATTCGACTGTCGTCGCCGGCGCCTCCGTGCGCGCGAAAGCGGTAGACCGGCGCCTCGATGAACGTCGGCCCCTCGCCCGCTCGCGCCCGCGCGACGGCAGCCTGAGTCGCCTGAAACACGGCCAGCACGTTGACGCCGTCGGCCAGGGCGACCGGCAGGTCGTGCGCCGCAGCCCATCTGTGAATCTCCCGCGGCGGCTGGCGCGTCGCGAGCGGCGACTGCACCGAGTAGAAATTGTTCTCGCACAAGAAAATAATCGGCAGCCGCTTCAACGCCGCGAAGTTGAGGCTCTCCGACGTCACCCCTTCTTCGGTCGTCGCGTCTCCGGTAAAGACGACGACGACGCGATCCTCGTGTTTCATCTGCGCGGCGAGCGCCGCACCGGTGGCAATCGGCACCGCGCCGCCCACAACGGCCGATGTGCCCGCCATTCCTGCCACCTTGTCGATCAGATGCATGGATCCGCCGCGCGAGCCGGCGCAGCCGTTGGCGCGGCAGTGCATCTCGCAGAGCATCGCCTTCAAATCGCCGCCCTTCGCGAGATACGCCCCGTGCGTGCGGTGACTGGAGTACACCAGATCCGCCGTTCGCAGGGCCGCGCAGCAACCCACGGATGTCGCTTCCTGTCCGATGACCAGATGAATCGGCGTTTTCATCTGATTCTCGTGATACCGGCGCTCGATCTCTTCTTCGATGCGGCGAATCCGCAGCATCGATCGGTACAGACCGACCAGAAACGCAGCCTCGTGCCCCTGCGCGAGCCGCGCAATCCCGTCGAGACCTTCTCCCTTGTAGCAATACCGGATCATCGCAGACCATCCGGCTGGTACAGGACGATGCGACTCCCTGACGATTCGAATCGAAACGGTACGACGATCAGGTCCCCGAGCGCTTCGCGCACGCGCGCACGATGTTCCGGCGGCACGAACAGCAGCATGAAGCCGCCGCCGCCCGCTCCGAGCAGCTTGCCGCCGTACGCGCCAGCCCGTGTGGCCGCCTCATAGAGGTCGTCGATCGTCCCGTTCGACAACCCGTCGCACAGCCGCCGTTTCAGCATCCAGCCTTCGTGCAGCAGCCGGCCGAACTGCGTCAGATCGGTCGCCGGCGACGACAGCACGGCGATGGCCTCCGCGACCAACTCTTGCAGCCGCGTCAGCTCGGGGCGCCGGTGTTTCAGATTGTGAATCTGTGCCTCCGCCATCTCCGCCGCCGTACGCGAGATCCCGGTGAAGACGAGCATGAGGTGTTCCTGCAGCGCCTCCAGGCGCTCGCGCGGCACGATCATCGGGCCGACATGGAAGGTGTCGTCGGGCGCGAAGGTGATGTGATTGAAGCCGCCGAACGCCGCCGAAATCTGATCCTGCGCGCCGACCGACTCACGCAGCAGCGTCTGCTCGACGTGAATCGCTTCGCTCGCCAGCGCCTCCTTTGACGTATAGCGGCCTTCGAGCGCGTGGATCGCGCTGAGAAGGCCCACGGTGAAGGCCGAGCTCGATCCCAGACCCGCACGGGCCGGCAGATCGCCGTCGTGGTGGATCTCGAGGCCCTTCGTGACGCGAAGCCACTCCAGCACCCCTCGCACCGCCGGATGCGCGATGTCCCGAATCTGCTTCACGTTCTCGACGATGGAATAGACGATCCGAAAGCGATGATCGAAGAAGGGAGGCAGCTCGCGGACGCTGATATAGCAGTACTTGTCGATCGTCGTCGCGAGGACGGCTCCGCCGTGTTCGCGATACCAGCCCGGGTAATCGGTGCCGCCGCCGATGAAGGAAACCCTGAACGGGGTACGGCTGATGATCATATGGGGAGCCAGCTAGTTCGGGTGCAGGGTGCAAGGTGCAAGGTGCAGGGTGCGCAAAACGCTTGCGCGTACCCGCCTTGCAGCTTGTACGTCGCACCTTTGCACCGCTGAGTACCTCAGCTACTGACGAAGGTCATACAGCGTGAGCCGACGGTTGTACGCGACGGGCGGCAACGGCAGCTTCCAGTCGGGGAAGGCCAGGACCTGAGTGACCCCGTACGTCCGCGCGATGGTCCTCCACTTCTCGTCCGAAAACCTCTCCCACGCAGCACGATTCGCCCCAAGGGGCACGCGCCCTCCTCCGTACGCTTCCGCGGGTGGCTCGAAGATATCCACGCCGTACACCTCCCGCATGATGCGATCCATCGCGCTGGCGGCCTCGGGCGCGTAAGCCACCCCGTCGAGTCCGCCGCCGTCCAGCAGCACCGGACGCCGCGTGCGCAGTTGGATCAAATGAAGATCGCCAGCCGTCAGCAGGAGGCCCTGCCCCCCGGCGGCAGCCGCGTACACGATGTCGTTGGTCCGGTCGCGAAACCGCGTCTCGAGCACGTGGCGCGCGTGACGCTCGGCGAGCCCCAACGATACCACGCCCGCCAGCGCGCACACTGCCAGCGCCGCGGCACGAAGGGCCCGTCTCGCGCTCCCCGGACTCGCGGCGGGCGCCAGCAGCGTGGCCTTGAATCCGCTCACCGGTCCGCGCCGAGCCAGCCACACGTACGCCGCCACGCAGAGCACGAGCACAACGGCGGCCGCCTGGATGCTGTTGAACAGCGCCATCTGGACTTCCGGACTGTCCGTGTCGCCACGCTCGAGCCAGCGCCAGAACAGGCTCCGCCCCGAGAACAGGAACTGTAATGACAACGGGATCAGAATCAACCAGCTCCAGAGCCGGTCTCGATACAGCGCCAGCAATCCAAAGAGAAACGCCGGGAACATCAGCGCGTTGACGTTCAGAAGCCGCGCCGGCATCAGCACCAGGAACCAGGTCGGCAGCCGCTCCGGAGCGATCCACGACATGAAGCCAAACGCCACGCTCAGCACGGCGGTCACCGCGACGAGGCGAAGCAGCAGGCGCCCGGCGCGCGGCAGATCGGCGGCGAAGAACACCAGCCAGATGGCCGCCATGCCGAACGCGCCCGCGTTGAATGCAACCCCAATCCTTGCATCGATCGCCTCCAGATTGACCGGCTGGCGATGGCCGTCCCAGTGAGTCACGAAGGCCAGAAAGAATTTGCGGGCGAAGCCCGGATACGCCCGAGGCAGGTCGTGCATGAACGGGAATTGAATCAGCAGACTGATCGCCGTCACCGCGATCCCCGCGGCGACCCATCCCCACGCGGGAAGAATATCAGCCACGGCGCGGGACAGCGGTCGGATGCGCGCTGCGGTCCACAACACCGAAACGGCGACGATCACCGCGAGCCAGACACCAAGGGAAGGATGAATCGCCGGCGCAGCACCAAACAGGAATCCGGCCGTGCGATGCCACCCACTCGCCGCGAACCCGACGACCAGCACGAGGGCCGCGAGGCCAACCACTCCGTACGTGTCTGACGTGTCGACGATAGAGATCGGATAGATCACGCCGAATTGAGCCACGCGACTGAGAAAGAGCAGGAACGTCGATCCGATGGCGAGCAGCGCGTCGCCCCCCAGCGCATAGACGATGAGTGCCCAGCCCTGAAACACCATCATGGCGACCAGACCGCTCGTGAGCAGGCACAGCGTGACTTCGGACATCCCGGCCAGCAACGCGATCGCCGAGAGCTGGTTCACGATGGTCCAGAGCTTCGCGTGATAGATGTAAAACGGGTTGTCAGGCGGGTACTTCACGATTCCGGCGAGCGCCTGCGCGCTCTCGACGGAGACCTGCCAGTCCGCGAAGGCGAGGCCAATCGCGAACCCGATGACGCCGCTGACGGCCGTCACCGAGCCGACGCCCGAAGCTCCGATTCGAATCAGCGTGTCACCGCGGTAGGGCGCCAGGGTGCTGTCCCGCAACCGCGGGATGAACTGCCGCCCGAACTGAGGAGGAGTTATTCTATGTCACGCGGTGAGAGAGTCGCAGCTGCCGCCTCCAGTTTTCGTGGCTTCCGCCTGAAGCCGGAAGCCACGAGGGCGCGAAGCGTACCCACGAGCGAGGAGGGTCAATGCAACGTCGGACGTTACTTCGTCTTGCAGCCAGCGTCGTCGCCACGCGGAGGCTGGCGTCGTCGCGCGCAGAAGCACAGTCGCCTCCGCTGTCCGCCGAGTCGCTGGCCACGCTGCGCGAAGTCGCCGCGATCGTCCTTCCATCGGAGATCGGCCGAAAGGCGACGGACGAGACCGTCGATCGATTTCAGCGCTGGCTGCGCGGGTATCGAGCCGGCGCGGAGATGGATCCGGGATACGGGCTCCCGCGGCTTCGCTCCACGGGTCCGTACCCGGGACG
>JACQTH010000256.1 GCA_016210935.1 Acidobacteriota bacterium
TCACGGCGCAAAAGACGTTGGCCGCCCTGCGTCTGGTCAAGGAGGGGATTTCGGTGTCGCTCCATCGGTTCCCCGAACTGGAGAAGGCCATCGACGCGGGGAACATGAACGCCGAGACGAAGCGGTGGATGACCTCGATCGATCCGAAGACGGGCCGGGTTCGCGGCGCGCTCGACGCCATCAGTTTCGCGGTCCACGACGGGACCCACCCACACATGGACGCGCTTTGCCACTACGCCGTCCAGAGCGCGCGAGACAAGCCGGTCGTCTTCAATGGCTATCCGCAGAATCTGGATGAAAAGGGCTGCAAAGACGATGCGGTTGATCGCATGGGTCCGGGCTACATCACGCGGGGCATCCTTATTGACATGCCCCTGTTGAGGAGCGTCGAGTGGCTCGAAGCGCGCACGCCTCTCTACGTGGCGGATCTCGAGGCGTGGGAGAAATTCGCAGGCATCAAGATCGGCAGCGGCGACGCGGTGTTCATCCGGACAGGCCGCTGGGCGCGGCGCGCGAAGACCGGGCCGTGGAACTCGGCGCGTGAGACGGCAGGCCTGCACGCGTCGGCGTTGCCCTGGCTCAAGCAGCGGGATATCGCCCTGCTCGGCGGCGACGCGGTGCCCGACGTCCAGCCGTCCGGCGTCGAAGGCTGGCCCCGCCCGATTCACGACATCTTGATCCCCATCATGGGAACACCGCTGATTGACAACGGGTACTACGAGGATCTGGCCCAGCTGGCAGCCCGCTTGAAACGATGGGAGTTCATGGTGTCCTGGACGATCATGAGAATCCCGGGCGGCACCGCCTCGCCGTTCATGGCGCTCGCGACGTTTTGATGGTGCTCGATCCTTTCGATTCGGGTTCCGGTTCGTCGCGATCACGCTTCCGGTTGTCAGTTTTCTCTGTTTCCAGGAGGTAACTCATGCGGGGCAAAGGAGCGGCGGCGGTCGTGCTGGCTGGGTTGGCCCTGGTCGCTTTACTGCCTGACAGGGTCAACGCGCAAAGCGTTATTGCGGGTGTCGTGAAAGACACGACGGGGGCGGTACTGCCGGGCGTCACGGTGGAAGCGAGCAGCCCGGCCCTGATCGAGAAGGTGCGGGCGGTCGTGACTAACGAGGCTGGGCAGTACCGCATCGTCGATCTGCGGCCAGGGGTGTACACGGTGGTGTTCGCCCTAACGGGCTTCAACGCGTTCAAGCGTGAAGGGATCGAATTGCCGGCCAACTTCGCAGCGACCATCAACGCGGAGCTGCGCGTCGGCGCGATCGAGGAGAGCGTCACGGTGTCGGGCGAGTCGCCGGTGGTTGACGTGCAGAGCGCGCAGCGGCAGCAGGTGATGACGCGCGAGCTGCTTGAAAGCGTCCCCTCTGGGCGCAGCCTCTGGGCGTGGGGGCAAACGATCCCCAGCGTCACGATGGCTGCCCCGGATGTGGGTGGCTCCCGGGGCACGCAGTACGTCGCCATGGCGACGCACGGTTCCTACCACAGCGACAACGCCCACACGATTGACGGGATGAACATGAAAAGCCTCGAGGCCGACGGCCAATGGACCATGTACCACGACACCATGATGTTCGAGGAGATCGCCTACGAGACCACCGGCTCGAACGCCGAGCTCTCCGGGGCGGGCGTGGGGCTCAAGCTGATCCCGCGGGAGGGCGGGAACACGTTCAGCGGCCAGGTGTTCTTATCCTATCTCCCGGGCGCGTGGGGGAGCGACAATGTCACCCCCGAACTGAAGGCGCGCGGGCTTCAGGCAGGGGCGCGGATCCACCGCACCTTCGACTACAACGCCAGTGTGGGGGGACCGATTCAGCGGGACCGGCTCTGGTTCTTCGGCTCCTACCGCCACTGGGGCTCCGACACATTCGTGAACAACGCCTTCTACAACCTGGATCCGACGCGCCGGACGTACCAGCCGGATTTCAGCCGCCAGGTGATCGACGACAACCTGCTCAAGAGCGCCATGACGCGGCTGACGTGGCGGATGTCCCAGCGGCACAAGTTCGGCGCCTATTTCGATCACATCGACAAGTTTCGCGGGCATGAGTGCACGTCCCTGTTTGCCGAAGAGGCCTGCGGTGTCCGCTACCCGAAGTCTTACTGGACAGCGCAGGCGAAGTATACCGGCACGCTCACCAACCGCCTGCTCGCCGAAGGGGGACTCGCGATCAACAACTGGACCTGGTCGAATAATGAGCGCGTGCCGGGCGTGAATCCGACCGACATCCCGCGGTTTGACCGCACTCTGGGCACGCGGTGGAGCGCCCGCCACCTCCCGGCTCGCTACTGGTCGGCTCCCCGGTTCGTGCTGATGGGGTCCGTGTCGTACGCCACCGGGTCGCACGCCGTCAAGACTGGGATCTCGTGGGACTGGGGCACCTCGGAGAACTGGCTTTGGCTCGGCGAAACCGGGGTCGTCGACCTGGTCCAGGAGTACCTCAACGGCGTGCCGGCGTCGGTGCAGGTCTACAACACGCCGTTGTTTCTGAGTAACAGGCTGAACTACGACCTGGCGGCCTACGTGCAGGACTCGTGGAGGATCAATCGACTGACGCTCAGCCCGGGCGTCCGCGTCGAGTGGATCAACGCGGAAATCCGCCCCCAAGCGTCGGGGGCCGGCCGGTTCGTCCCGGCGCGCGAGTTTGCCAGAGAAAAAAACATGCCGAACTGGGGCCCCGATGTCTCACCGCGGTTTGCGGTGGCGTACGACCTCTTCGGCGACGCGAAGACCGCGCTCAAGGCGAGCGTGGGCAAATATATGCGCTCGACGGCGCTGGGCTTCGCCTCGACCTACAACCCGATGCGGAGCGCCTCCGACCGGCGGACGTGGACCGATCGCAACGGCGACGACATCGCGCAGGACAACGAGATCGGATCCGTCAACCGCCCGTTCGACGTCATCGGCGTGCGCACGCGGAATCCGGACCCGGATATCAAGCGGCCGTATCAGTGGGAGTTCAGCGCCGGGATCCAGCGGGAGATCGTGCCCCGCGTCTCGGTGTCCGCCAGCTGGGTGCGGCGCACCTGGCGGAGGCTGATCTGGACGGAGAACCTGCTCGTCTCCCATGACGACTACACGCCGATCCCGATTCAGAACCCGATCGATCCATCAGAGACGATCCGCGTCTTCAGCCTGGACCGCGCCAAGCTGGCTCTCGTCAAAGACCTCGATCGGAACTCAAAGAAGAACAGGCGGTGGAACAACGGGTTCGACTTCGACATCAAGACGCGTGTCGGAGGCGGCAACGTCTACGCCGGCCTGAGCTTGGACCGCCAGATCCGGGTTCAGTGCGAGGTCGCCGATCCGAACGAGCTCCGCTTCTGCGACCAGAGCAAGTTCGGTATGCCGTATCGAACGATGTTCAAGGTTGCAGGGACGTATCCGCTGATCTATGGCATCGACGTCAGCGGGTCGCTCCAAAGCTACGCGGGCGGGTCCAACAGGCTGGATGACGCCGTCCCCTGGGACCAGGTGAGCTACAATGTCACTCGTAGCGTCCTTCCGACCTTGACCCAGTCGTCGGTCACGGTGCCGCTCATCCAGCCGGGCACCAAGTACCTGCCGCGGTGGAACATGGCGGATCTGCGCGTCGGCAAGAGAGTCGACGTTGGCAAAGTGAAGCTGCGCCCGCAGTTTGACATCTACAACGCGACGAACTCGAACTCGATCCTCGACATGGGTCAGACTTTCGGCCCTGCGCTCGACCGAGTCAACGAAATCCTGCCGGGCCGGGCCTTCGCTTTCAGCGTGCGGGTGGACTTCTAGCGAAGCGTCGCCTCAAACCGACCAGCGCCGCTTCGCTAGAGATCACGAGGCGTTATTCCTTAGCCCCGCTATGCGGGCGCCCTTCGGCATCCTCGTAGGGCGAGCTGGCGGACGCCGTGTCCACCAGCTCGCTCTCTTCACTATCGCTTGACGTACTTCTTCAGCGCCCGCGCGTCCGCACTGACCTCGGCACCGTAGACATTGCCCCGGCCATCCGCGGCGACACCTTCGGGCCCGCTCCTCCCGCTGGGTTTTGGATCCGGGGTCGGATCCGGGATGAAGGAGACCACCCTTCCGTCTCTGGCGCTCCCGATTCGGATCCCCCGTTTCCAGCCCGGGTTGGAGGTCTGGCTCGACTCCGAGTCGGCGCTGTACAGGATGTCGCTGGTGTCGATGAAGATCCCGCTCGGCCGGCCGAATTGCTTCCACTGGTCCAGGAATCTGCCGTCCTGATCGAAGAGCTGGATGCGATTGTTCCCACGGTCCGCGACAAACAGTCGGCCGCGGGAGTCGAAAGCCAACCCGTGCGGCGTCCTGAACTCACGCGGCCCTGAGCCGAGCGTTCCCCACGACCTCATGAACCTGCCGTCCTTCGTGAACTTCGCGATGCGCGACACCTTACCCAAGGGGGCGTTGCGCTTCTGGCCGCCGTGTCCATCTGCGACGAAAATGTCACCGTTCGGCGCGGTCACGACATCGCATGGCTCGTTGAGGAGATCGCCATGGCCATCCCCGGGCATGCCTGGGTTCCCCAACGTCAGCAGCACCGCGCCCTGCGGGCTGAACTTGTAGACCGCGTGACCCTTCCCCTTCGTGCTCGGGTCCTTTTCGTCTGGCCCGTGCGCGTCGGTCACCCAGACGTTCCCCTCTCGATCCACATGGATGCCGTGCGGAAAGATGAAGATTCCCGCGCCGAATCTCCGGGTCAGCCTGCCTGATTCGTCGAACTTGAGGATCGGATTCAGGTTGGAGCCGGCGCAGCTGTTGGCGGCGCAACGCTCAGCGACCCAAATCGACCTCCCGTCGATGTCGATATCGACGGCGCTCGTCGAGCTCCACCACCGACCCTCAGCCAGTTTGAAATAGTTGTCGATCGTGAGGTACGGGTTCGGGAGGTCGTTGACGGGTTCTATGGAGCGCTGGGTGCCTGTCGTGGCTCGCGACAAAGCCATCGCCGTCAAAAGCGAGGCGAACAGGCTGCCCCTGCCGCGCCTGCTCGACCACGAGGCCGGTTTGGTCGCGTATTTCACGGTGCGCATTGTACCGCTGGATCTAGCGAAGCGTCGCCTCAAACCGACCAGCGCCGCTTCGCTAGATCACGAAACTTTATTCAATAGCCCCGCTACGCGGGGAAGTCACGACGAGACGCTAACGGCGCAGGCGACGAAGGACACTGTAGACGCAAGCGACGAAGATATAATGCGCCCGCATATGTGGCGATTTCGATCGTTCACAAGAAGGACAACGAAGGGAGCGTGTCATGAAAACCGCGACGCTACTACTCGCCTCGGGGCTCCTGGTCTTGCAGCCCTCGATACTGTCCGCGCAGCAGGAGCTTCCGTACGACTCGATCCCGAACGTGTACAAACTGCCGCCGGGCCAGTTCCTCGGTGAGGCCGCCGGCGTTGCGGTGAATTCGAAGGGGCACCTCTTCATCTACACGCGCGCGGGCTCGATGGGAGGCCATATCGTTGGCCCGCAGGCCGCGATCCTGTATGAGTTCGGTCCGGACGGCAGCTTCATCAGAAAAGTTCAGGACCTCTACAGCATGGCCTGGGCGCACACGGTGCGCGTCGACAGGGAGGACAACGTTTGGCTGGTGGACAACGGGTCGGACATGGTCGTGAAGCTCAGCCCTGATCTGTCGCGCGTGCTGCTGGTTCTCGGCCGGCGGCGTGAGTCGGTCGCGGCGACCATCCTGCGCCCGCCGCCGGCGGCGGATGCGCCGGTTCCGCCCGCGCGTAACACGGTGTTCAACGAGCCGACCGACATCACCTGGGATCCGCAGGGCAACATCTTCATCAGCGACGGCTACCGGAACCAGACGGTCGCTAAATTCGACAAGCACGGCGGTTGGGTGAAACGCGTGGGGAAGGGGAACATGGCGGAGCGGGGGACGGGCCCGGGCGAGTTCAACACTCCGCATGGCATCGCAGCAGACGCCAAGGGGAACATCTACGTGGCCGACCGCGGCAACCAGCGCATTCAAGTGCTCGACTCGGATCTGAACTACCTCCGCGAGATCAAGGTCGACGTGCCCGTGCCTCCCGATGCGACGAGCA
>JACQTH010000246.1 GCA_016210935.1 Acidobacteriota bacterium
CGAATGAGGCAAGTTTCGGCTTTAGAAGCTGTCTTAGCGGCCGCTCCGCGGCCGCCTAGTAACGAAGGTTCGCCGTACACCGCGGGCCCGTCACTCGGCGGTTTGAGGCGAAGCTTCGTTACTGCTAGCTTCATTGTGTCAGGATAATGATTCACCATGGCTCGCGCCCCGCGCCGCGCCGCGATGTCGCTCGCCGCTGTCGGCATGTCGGGATACGGCCTTTACGCAGCCGGCCGTGGAACCTTCGACCTGGTCGTGCTCCATGATTTCGAGATCATCGTGGGTATCGCGATGGCGGTGTTCGGTCTGGTGTTGATTGTAGCCGCGGCGCTCGTGCGCGTGGTGATGCCCGGGGGGCTCGCGCTGGCCATCGGCGCGATGCTCGCGCTGCAGGCGCTCGCCATTCACAATGCCCAGCATCTGTATGGCGACGTGGCGATTCTGCCACAACTCGCGCTCGGCAGCGCAGCCGCACTACTGGTGGCGCTTTCTGCCTACGGATCGCGTGGTGTCACGGAGGAGAATCAGTGAGTCGCGGGAACCAGGCCGGGCGGTCCGACCCTGAGCACCATGCCCGCACATGGTGCTCAAAGCCAGTGTTCAGTGTGCTCCCCCTGCGAGTCGGTCACGTATGGAGGCGACTCCGATACGCGACGGGCGCTGCCGACGATGCGGGAGGCGCGCCGTTTTCGAGAAAGATTGTACCTCATCCCAAAACGCGCGCAAGAGTTTTTGTAGATAACGCGGCGATCTACAAAAAATGTAACGAAGCGCAGCTTCGTTACGCGCAGCCGCTCGTGCTGCCGCAGTTCAGGCACTTATAGCAGCTTCCGCTCCGCACCATGATGGCGCCGCAGGTCGAACACGGCGGCGCATCCTGGTGCGTCTGAATCGCCGCGAACGGCGGAGACGTCGGCGCCCCGCCGGTCCGGCCCCCGGCCGGCGGCGACAGCGGCTCCGGCCTGACGCTTTCCACCGCTGTCATCGGCCGCTGGCCCTCGACGCCCGTCGGGGCGGGCCCCTCGACACCGCTCGGGGCAGGCCCCTCGACGGAGCTCGGGGCAGGCCGGTTGACGCCCGCTTCGTATTGCGCGTCCGGTGTCAGGAACTTGGTCGCCATCCAGCGGAACACGTAATCCACGATCGATTTCGCGATCCGCACCTGCGGATTCTTGGTCATCCCGGACGGCTCGAATCGCACGTGGCTGAACTTGTCGACGAGCACCTGGAGTGGCACGCCATACTGCAGCGCATACGAGATCGCTTGCGCGAACGCGTCCGCGAACCCGGAAATCGTCGATCCTTCCTTCGCCATCACCAGGAAAATCTCCCCCGGCGTCCCGTCCTCGAACAACCCGACCGTGATGTACCCCTCGTGGCCCGCAATGTCGAACTTGTGGGTGATCGCCCGCCGCTCGTCCGGCAGCTTGCGGCGCACAGGCTCGGGTTTCGACATCACACGAGCGGTGTCGGTGGCGGGGACAGGCCGGGGCGGTTCGCGAACCGCCCCGGCGGGAACATCCACGTCGTCCTTCGACGTGTTGAGCGGCTGCGTCCGCTTGCTGCCGTCGCGGTAGATCGAGATCGCCTTGACGCCCATGCGCCACGATTCGAGATACGCCTGCATGATCTCGTCGACCGTCGCCCCGGTCGGCACGTTCACCGTCTTCGAGATCGCGCCCGAGATGAACGGCTGCGTGGCGCCCATCATCTTGATGTGGCCCATGTAGTGGATCGAGCGCGCGCCCTTCGCCGGCTTGAACGCGCAGTCGAACACCGCCAGATCCGTCTCGTCCAGGTGGGGCGCGCCCTCGATGGTCTCGTGCCGATCGATGTAGTCGACGATGTCACGGATCTCGGCGTCGCTGTACCCGAGCCGCTTCAGCGCAATCGGCACCGTGTTGTTGACGATCTTCATCAGACCGCCGCCCACGAGCTTCTTGTATTTCACCAGCGCGATGTCCGGCTCGACGCCCGTCGTGTCGCAGTCCATCATGAACCCGATCGTGCCGGTGGGCGCCAGCACCGTCGCCTGCGCGTTCCGATAGCCGTGCGCTCCCCCGAGCTCCACCGCTTCGTCGCACGACTGGCGCGCGCCGTTGTACAGCGGCGCGGGCACGTTCGCGGCGTCGACGCTCTTCAGCGAATCCCGGTGCTTGCACATCACGCGCTGGAATGCCTCGCGATTCCTGTCGTAGCCGGCGAACGGACCGCCATGGTCGCGGGCGATCCGCGCCGACTGCGCGTACGCTTCGCCCGTCATGAGCGCCGTGATGGCCGCCGCGTAGTCGCGGCCTGCATCGCTGTCGTAGGGCAGGCCGCGGGACATCAACAGCGCGCCGAGGTTCGCGTAGCCGAGACCGAGCGGCCGGTAGTCGTGACTGTTCCTGCCGATGGCCGGCGTCGGATAGCTCGCGTTGTCGACGATGATCTCCTGGGCGGTGATGAGGGTCCGGACGGCGGCCTTGAAGGCTTCGACATCGAACTCCGCCTGGGCGTCGAGGAACTTCATCAGGTTGATCGACGCGAGATTGCACGCCGAGTCGTCGAGGAACATGTACTCGGAGCAGGGATTCGACGCGTTGATGCGCGCGGTCTCCGGACAGGTATGCCACTCGTTCACCGTCGTGTCGAACTGCATCCCCGGATCGCCGCAGATATGCGTGGCCTCGGCGATCATCCGCATCAGATCACGCGCCTTGTAGCGTCCCATCGGCCGGCCATCCAGCACCGCGTGGGTCTCCCACTCCTGATCGTCGAGCACGGCGCGCATGAACTCGTCGGGCACCCGCACGCTGTTGTTCGAATTCTGGAAGAAGACCGACGAGTACGCGGGACCGGTGAACGAGCCGTCGTACCCGGCGTCGATGAGCGCCCACGCCTTCTTCTCTTCCTCGACCTTGCAGGTGATGAAGTCGACGATGTCCGGGTGCTCGACGTTGAGGATCACCATCTTCGCCGCGCGGCGCGTCTTGCCGCCCGACTTGATGACGCCGGCAAACGCGTCGTACCCCTTCATGAACGAAACCGGGCCGGACGCGGTGCCCCCGCCGGCGAGCGCCTCGGTCGACGAACGAATCGCCGACAGATTCGTGCCGGTGCCGGACCCGTACTTGAACAGCATCCCCTCGGTCTTCGCCAGGGTGAGGATCGAGTCGAGCGTGTCCTGGACCGAGTTGATGAAGCAGGCCGAGCACTGCGGCTGCGCCTCGATGCCGCAGTTGAACCAGACCGGGCTGTTGAACGAGGCCTTCTGATAGACGAGCAGGTGCTTCAGGTCGTCACTGAACGCCTGCAGATCCGCGTCCGAGGCCAAGTACTTCTGCGCGCGCGCCCACCCGGTGATGGTCGTCACCACGCGCCCGATCAACTGGCGGACGCTCCGCTCCCGCCCGGGCGTGCCAATCTGGCCGCGGAAGTACTTTGAGACGACGATGTTCGTCGCCTGCTGCGACCAGGCGCGGGGCGCTTCCACCTCGCGCTGCTCGAAGACCGCTTCGCCGCGCTCGTTCGCGATCACGGCGTCGCGCGTCTCCCATTCGACCTCGTCGAACGGATCGGCGCCCGCCGTGGTGAAGAACCGCTGGAAGCGCAGACCTGGAGCCGCCGTTGACTTCCCCTTAGCCGCGCGCGGGGCGTCCGGGACTGGATTCTCGAGGCCTTTCTGGCTGGTGATCGTCACGTTCTGCATGCTCGTTCCTCCCACGGTCTGCCGGCCTGCAAAATGGGTTGTTGATTCGGGCCCGGGAACCGTTAGCGAGGCGCTTGCGAGCGGCTGGGAACCCTCGGCTTGTTCGCGCTTCGGTGCGCCAATATGCGCCACTCATCGGGCGAAGTCAAGCCAGAACTACTAGATATTGTGTCGCCAGGTTAGGGCAAACGCAAGATATCCGCACGGACGGGCTATTTCAGGCTTCGGGCGAGCTCCAGGGCTTTGTCCGCCAGGGTCTCGGCAAAGGCGAAGTTCTTGGCCTTCAGCGCGTCCTCCGCCTGCTGCATGAACCGCTTGGCGGTGTTGTATTGGGCGCGGGCGTCCGCCTTGAGAGATCGATAGTCCACGCGACCAAGGGTCTGGCCGGCGGTCGTCAGCAGGGCCCGAATGCTCTTTTCGGCTTCCGCCTGATTGCCGCGCGGCGTCGTCTGAAGCAGGCGGACGCCCGAGTCCGGTCGTCCCGGGTCGGTCTTCTCCGGAACAGTCGTGGCGGCCTCAGGTTTTGCGGTTTCCGGCCTGCCGGGGACCGCCGGTGCCGGCGTCGCGGGTCGTGGAGCAGACGGTGGACGCGCGGCATTCGCCGGGGACCCGCCCGTGCTTCGATCGATCGTTTCGCTCGCCTCGAGTGGACTCGGCGCGATGACGCGCGGCGGCGGCGGCGGCGGATCGAGCGGGGGACGATCGAGAGCGGTTCGCGCCTGCACCTTCGAGGCGCACCCGGCCGACGCCACCACCATCAGAAGCGCGGCAGCAGGAACAATGATGGAAAGCCAGCGATGCGTGCGATCAAGCATCGTGACCTTCCATTATAGCCCTCACGCCTCGCGGCAAGCTCGGCAGGAAGAACGTAGAGTGCCTAGGGTGCCTAATGTGCCTGATGTGCGTAAAGTGCCTTAGATGCGC
>JACQTH010000282.1 GCA_016210935.1 Acidobacteriota bacterium
CCCGGCAGCCCGTCCACGGATGACTTTCACCGGCACGATAGGCACGCTCTGCATGTTTCCGCTCCGCGCGATCATCGCGGGGTGCGTCGCGCTGCGGATTCACCCCAACGTGCTGACGCTGCTGGGCGTCTTCATCAACATCGTGGCGGCGTGGTTCCTGGCGCAGCGCCGGTTCCTCGACGCCGGGTTCGTGATGGTCGTGGCGAACATCTTCGACTTCGTCGACGGCAAAGTCGCACGCGAGCTCAACCTGGAATCGCCGTTCGGCGGGTTCTGGGATTCCGTCATGGATCGCTTTTCCGACATCGCGCTGTTCATCGGCCTCATCTACCTGTATGCGGAGCTCGGCCGGACGGATTACGTGATCATCACTGCGCTGGCGATGATGTTCTCGGTGATGACGAGCTATGCCCGCGCGCGCGCCGAGTCCCTGATGGACAAGTGCAAGGTCGGATTCATGGAGCGCCCCGAGCGCATCGTCCTGTTCATGATCGGGGCCTTCACCAACAGAATGGCGGCGGTGCTGTGGGTGATTCTGGTGCTGTCGGTCGTGACGGTCGCGGATCGGATTTTCCACGCGTGGCGGGAGCTGAACGGATCGCCGCATCTGGAAGAGCGGCTGATGGCGGAGCTCTCGAGGGTGAAATGAAACGGTTATTGATGTTCCCCCTGCTCGTCGTCTGGCGCGCGCTGTTCTGGACCTACGAGCGCGCCACGTGGCAGTACGACCTGATGGTGATCGCGATTCTGGCGTTCGTCTGGCTCACGCCGCCGGACTGGCTCGGCGATCCGATGGCCAGGGGCGGGAAGGGATTGATTGAGTGGGTGATGGAACGTGTGACGTAGGCCCGAGCCCCTACGCTCGCTTCCTCTTCTCCACCTTCCTCGCGGCTGCCGCCTTCGCCGGTTTCTTTTTCGTGGTGCTGACGGCATCGAGACTCTTCTTCAACGCCTCCATCAGATTGACGACCTTGGGCGGCGCTTCGATCTGTGGCGCCACGACTTCCTGCCCGGCGATCTTGGCCTCGATGATCTGGCGCAGGCCGTCTTTGTACTCGTCGTGGAATTCCGCGAGATCGAGCTTGCTCTCGAACGTGCCGATGACCTGGCGAGCGAGCTTGATTTCGTCCGGCTTGATCGTGTCAGGCACGGAGGCCAGCTCGTCGATCGCGTTCATGTTCCGGATCTCGCCGGCATGGTGGAGCGTGTACATCACCAACCCGCGCTCCTGCGGCCGTACGGCCACGAGATACTCGCGACCGTACAGCGCGAGCTTTCCCACTCCGGCCTTGCCTTTCATGCCCTCCCGCATCACCGCGAAGGCTTCGGACGCCATCGGGCCGTCGGGCGCGAGGTAATAGGCGCGCTCCACGTAGATAGGGTCGATGTCGGTCTCGTCGGTGAACTGCACGAGATCGATGATGCGCGTCGACGCCGGCCTGACCTTGTCGAAGTCCCCGTCGGTCATGACCACGTAGTGCCCCTTCTCGAACTCGTAGCCCTTCACGATTTCACCGAGCGGCACCTCGCGATTGCAGCTGGGGCACCATCGTTTCTGCTGAATCCGCGTGCGACAGGCCCCGTGGAGCTGATTGAACGAGAGGAGGCCGGCGCTGTCGGTCGCCGGGAAGACCTTGATGGGAATGCTGACGAGACTGACCTTGAGAAACCCCTTCCAGGTCGGACGTGCCGCCATTGAAGGACCTCCGGAAAGAACCACCCGTTGCCGGTAATTGCATGTATCGGCACTTTCGGACTTGAAGATGAGGTCGGCAACGGTGCGGGGATTCGGGGTTCGGGATTCGGGGTTCGGAAGACGCAAGAACAACGAATCCCGAATCCCAAATCCCGAATCCCGGCAGCGTTCTTCACACCTGGTCCCTCTCGTCCCCCAACCCGAGGTCAAGCCCCGTCCCGGTGAAGTGGATATCATGCGCCGCGATTTTGTCCCGGAGCAGCCGGCGGGCTTCGGCGTAGTGTCCCGCGGGAACCACCAGCCGGCGGGCGAGCTGTTTCAGCCGCGAGATCAGCACGAGCGTGATCTCGTCGCCTTCACGCCAGCTGACGCCGCCAATATGGTGATATGGGATGAAGCCGCTCTCCGCCCAGATGCCATCGGTGTAGAAGCCGCGCCCGATGCGCTGGGCGAGCGGCAGCGCGTACCCGTAATACAGGAACATCATCCCCTCGCCGAACACCTGAATCGGCGGCCGCTCCTGGATGACGAGCTTGACGAACACGAGGACGCCGAGCACGACCCCGAGACCCAGAAGCAGTCCGTGGTAGCGCGGCCTCCTGCTCGGCCAGGTCAGGATTGCGGATGACCGGCGTTTCAGGTATTGGACGAAATCGATCGCGATCCGGAGATTGGCAATGAGGAAGCCGATGCCCAGGAGGTAGAGGAGTTGGGGGAGAAGGCCTGAAAGAGACATTGCACTTTTAAACAGCCTTTTCCGTTCGTGCCTCAGCTCCGGCCAACGCCGGATCGAAGCAGCGGCGGCATCGAGCCTCGTAGGTGCCGGCCGCGCCCAGCAGGACGCGGTCGCGGCTGGCGACGAGCCGCTGGGTGTGATTCGCCGGGCTCCCGCACACCATGCAAATCGCGAGCGTCTTGGTGATGTATTCCGCGATCGCCAGCAGCTGCGGCATCGGATCGAACGGCTTTCCCAGGTAGTCTTGATCGAGTCCGGCGACGATGACCCGTTTGCCGGCGTTGGCGAGGGTGTTGCAGACCGCCGGCAGCTCCATGTCGAAGAACTGACCTTCGTCGATGCCGACGACTTCGGTCTCCGGATCGACAAGCTGCAGGAGCTCCGCCGCGCTCGACACGACCTGCGACGCGATCCGCATCTCGCTGTGCGACACGATGTGGTCTTCGCTGTAGCGGTTGTCCGTCCGCGGCTTGAAGATCTGCACCTTCTGCCGGGCGATCTGCGCGCGTCGCAGCCGGCGAATCAGCTCCTCGCTCTTGCCGCTGAACATGCTGCCGGTGACCACTTCGATCCAGCCGGTTTCGCGAGGGGTGATTGGGTCCATAGGGCTCTATCGTGCCGGGATTCGGGATTTGGGATTCGGGATTCGGAAAGACGGACGGAGTTCGCGACCCACCCACGAATCCCGAACCCCGAATCCCGAATCCCCGCGGGAAGCGCCGAGCCTTTCACGCGCGCGACTGATACTCACCCGTTTCCGTATTGACCCGCACCTTGTCGCCGACGTTGACGAACGGCGGCACCTGAATCACCAGGCCGGTTTCGAGCTTTGCCGGCTTCAACTGCGCGCTGGCGGTCGCCCCCTTGATGCCGGGTGTCGTGTCACGCACGGCCAGATCCACGGTCTGCGGCAGCTCGATGCCGAGAGGCTCCTCGTCATGGAATTCGACCTTGATGACGGCGTCCTGGACCAAATAATTGACCGAGTCGCTCAGGACCTCCGTCGACAGGTGGATTTGCTCGAACGTCGAGGTGTCCATGAAGTAATACAACGACCCGTCGTTGTAGAGGTATTGCATCTCACGCTCGTCGAGCGTCGCGCGCTCCACATCATCCTCCGACCGGAACTTCTGATCGGCCAGCGTTGATGTCCGGATATTGCGGAGCCGCGCCTGCACGAACCCGCGCTTGTTGCCCGGGGTAAAGTGCTGCAAATCCATCACGCGAAACAGATCGGATCCCAGCTTGATCAGCATGCCTCTCCGCAGCCGGGTGGCTTGAATCGAGCTCATGAGACCATGCTACCATGCGGGGATGGTGTTCGCCCGCTGGGACCCGCTGCAGAATCTGCTTGTGCTCAACGAACGACTGCACGATCTGGTGCATGGCGAGGGCCACGGCTGGGTGCCGCCCGTCGATATCTACGAGACGCAGGAGGCCTACATCCTGACCGCCGAGCTGCCGGGCCTGGATCGCGAGAGCATCCGCATCGACGCGTCCGGCTCGCGGTTGACGATCAGCGGCGAGCGGCCGTATCCCAGCGTCTGCTGCGAGCAGTACCATAATGTCGAGCGCGGGTTCGGAGGGTTCTCCCGATCGTTCGAGTTGCCGCAGACCTTCGATGTCGACGGCATCGAGGCGCGATTTCAGGACGGAGTGCTGACCGTGACCGTGCCGAAGTCGCCGTCGCGGCAACGTCGCATCAACGTGCAAACGGCGTAGTGATGCTCAGACGACTCCTCCTCACCCTCGTCCTCGTGATGGCAGCCTTCGCGGCGGGCTACGCCCTCAGACGTGATGCCGCCGACTCTCCGGGCGCCGCGGCGCCTGCGGCACCGCCGTCATCGCTGGCGGGGCCAACCGCGCCCGTTCAGGTCGCCGGCCGGGCGCCGTTGAGCGGCTCGCTACCGGATTTCACGACCATCGCCGCCAACAGCGTGAAGGCCGTCACGAACATCTCCTCCGTCGAAAGACGACGAGTGCAGGTGGACCCGTTCTTCCGCTACTTCTTCGGCGACGACCCCGACCTCTTTGGATCCCGACCGCAGACGAGCCTCGGGTCGGGCGTCGTGGTCAGCCCCGATGGGTACGTGCTGACCAACGCCCACGTCGTCGGCGATACACGCGCGGACGTCACGGTGGCGCTGTGGGACAAACGTGAGATTCACGCGAAGATCGTCGGCATCGATCGCGACACCGATATCGCGCTGCTCAAGATCGACGCGTCGAGCCTCCCGACGATGCGGTGGGGCAATTCCGCCGATCTGAAGATCGCAGAGTGGGTGCTCGCGATCGGAAACCCGTACCAGCTCAGCCAGACGGTGACGCTCGGGATCGTGAGCGCGATCGGACGTACGAATCTCGGGATTGCCGATTACGAGGACTTCATCCAGACGGACGCGGCGATCAACCCGGGGAACTCCGGCGGCGCGCTGGTCAGCAGCCGCGGCGAGCTGATCGGCATCAACACCGGCATCTTCAGTCAGAGCGGCGGCTACCAGGGGATTGGCTTCGCGGTGCCGAGCAATCTCGCCCGCCGTGTGATGACCGACCTGATCAACTTCGGGACGGTGCGGCGCGGCGCCATCGGCATCGTCGGCATCCTCGCCGTCACCACGCGCATGGCGCGCGAACTCGGTGTGCCGATCACGCAGGGCGCGTACATCGCACAGATGTATCGGGACTCTGAGGCGTATCAGGCCGGGCTCGAGCCGGGTGACGTCATCGTCTCGTTCAACGGTCAGCCTATCGAGGACCCAGGGCCGATCAACCGCCTGATTGCCGATTCGAAGATCGGCTCGACGGTGCGGATCGGGATCATTCGCGACGGTCGGAAGATGGAATTCCAGGTCCCCGTCGGATCGTCGGCGCGCCGCTCACGTCGGTCGCTGTAGTTTTCTCGGCCCCGAGACCGCCAGGCTTTCCGGGACATAGCACCGCCAGAGGCGATCGGTCGCCACGCGGATTCCGATCCGCGGACTCCAGGCG
>JACQTH010000283.1 GCA_016210935.1 Acidobacteriota bacterium
CGCCGCATCGGTGTGAAGGCTGGCGTCTTCCGGGTCGGCAAGCAGCATCGTTTCATAGCCGACCGCGTCCTCCGCGAGCATCTTGGGACGGAAGTCCCGATAGAGCGTCTGCCGGTTGGCGTCCGATTGGGTCAGAACTTGAATCCAGAGATTGCCCATTTCGTCGGCGGAGTCCTCTCCGAGGAGCACCCGGCGGGGCGGCCGGTCCGGGTTGCGTGGATTCCCCTCCGAGTTGTCGTACGTAAACTCCATCCCGACGATCGTCCCCTTGGGGAGAGCGAGGGGCTCCGCGTACCGATAGACGTCCTGCCAGTTGAAGTCCCAGTCGTCGATGTAGATAAGCCACCGCTACGTCCCGTCGGGGAGCAGCGCGAACCCTTTGACCTCGCGCGCGCGGTAGTGGGCATGTGGCTGGACGGCGAGCACCTCGACGTCAACCGGCAGCCGGTAGTGATCCGACGTCACGTAGCGCGACGCACCTGGCGGGATGTCGATGTCGTGTCGGCCCAGTCGCAGCATCATTGGCGTGCGATCCGGAGGACGGTCGGTGAAGTACAGCCCGATGCTGGACTGCAGAATCTCAGGGCGGCCGGACGGCTGCATGTGGACCTGCACCACGAAATCGGTCCCGGGCTCGAGCCGCCAGGCCATTCCCTTCGGGCCTTGCCACGGCAGCTGGCCGGGCGTCCATCCGAGAAAATAGCCGTCGGGGTACTGGGCCCCGGGGCTGAGCCGACCTTCGTAGCCCGGGAGAGGATCGGCCTCGTCAAGCTCCCGCGACGTGCGCGTCCGATCGACGCGCAGATTGGCGTGATGAACGACCGGCGCGTTACCGGGGCGGTACTCGAGACCGGCCACGAACTTCGCTTGCGTGATCGGGATCGGGATCACAAATGTGCGGAAGACAGACGACCCGTCGGCGCGCAGCCGGTAGGGTTCCGGCATCGTCACGACCAGGTCCGGCGAGCCGAGGCGCCAGTCTTCCGTCCACTCGCGACGCCGGCGTAAATCCGCGGGGTCGCCTTCTGGTGCCCCCATCTCGACCCAGCGCGCGATCCTCTGAAGCTCCTCATCGGTGAGGCGCCGCTCGTCGAGGAATGGTCCCCCGAAGCCGGCGACCGGCTTCCATGGCGGCATATAACGGCGCCGCGTGACGTCGGCGATCAGGCGCGCGCGCCTGCGCACATCGTCGTACGACAACAAGCTGAACGGGGCCGCCTGGCCCGGACGATGGCAGGCTGTGCACCGCTCGAAGACAATCGGCGCGATGTCGCGCGAGAAGGTGAGTCCCGGGGCCTGGGCTTGACGGGTCGGGTGGGACGCCAGCGGAACGGCCAGCGTGGCAACCAGCGCCACCGAGCCGAGGCGGATGGTCATGGCGGGACCTGGGCTGCTGGCGAGGATAACACCGCTCGCTCATCGATGCATCGCGGCCCGCGCCGCTGCCAGGTTGCGACGCGCCTCAGCGAGGTCAGGCCTGAGATGCAGGGCACGCTCGAACTGCGCAATCGCCTCGTCGAGCTGCCCGGAGGAGGCGAGCGCGATCCCGAGATTGTTGTGCGCGTCCGGGGATTGCGGATCAAGAGCCACCGCCCGCTGTAGGTGCCCAATCGCCTGCGTCAGCTCGCCGCGAGCGAGGAGCACGCGTCCGAGATCGTAATGCGCGTCAAAGTAATCGGGCCTGACGGCAACGGCCTGCCGGAGGTGGCCGACGGCTTCATCGACGGCCCCGAGATCCTCGAGCACCTTCCCGAGATTCACGTGCGCTTCCGCCGAGGCGGGATCGATCGCGAGCGCCTGGCGGAACGAGCGGGCGGCTTCTTCAGGGCGGCCTGCCGTGGCCAGCGCGATCCCGAGGTTGTTGTGCACGGCGACCGACTGCGGGTCCTGAGCGAGCGCGTGACGAAACTGCTCGGCGGCTTCGGCGGCACGCCCCTGCGCAAGCAACGCGTTGGCGAGGTTGTAGCGCGCTGACGTGTGATCAGGCTGCAGGCGGAGCGCCTCGCGGTAATGTGCAATCGCTTCCTCGACCCGTCCGCCGGCACGAAGCAGCGCGCCGAGGTTGCTGTGCGCGGCGGCGTACTCGGGGCTGATCTCGAGGGCGCGGCGATAGTGGGCTTCGGCTTCGTCCGGCCGGCCTGCCTCGCGCAGGGCGGTGGCCAGGTTGTTCTCCGTGATCGCGCGCATCAGATCCGCGGAGAGCAGCGGCCAGCGGGAGAAGACAGCGAAGCCGGCGACCATTGCGACGGTCGCGGCCACTCGCGCTCGGCGTGATTCGTGAAGGAAGCGCACGGTGTCCGCGACCGCCGCGGCCGCCAGCAGCATCAGGAAGGGCACCAGGGGGTAGCGGTACCGCGCGAAGACGTAGAACAGCACCACGCTGGCGGCGTACGCCCCAAGCATCCAGTAGAAGAGCGACAGCTCCCGCCGCCGTGCCCATGTGACACAGATGCCAAAGACCGCCAGCGGCGCGAGCACGCCGAAGTGCGCTACCGGGCCGAGCACCGTGAGCACCAGCGAGTATTCCGCGTGCGTCTGCTGACTCTCCGTGTCGAGCATTTCGGTCGCGTTCACGAGCAGCGCGGCCTTTCTCGCCATCAGCCCGCCCCAATCGGCCGGCTGCGTGCGGATGTACTCGACCGCTCGCCCGGCCCAGTAGGCGGAGACCTCGCGCGGAGAGAGCCTCCGCCCGAGCGCACGCTCTGCCAGCACCGTCGCATCCTGACGCTCGTATTCGGCGTCGCCGCGCCCGAACCGGAGCGACATATAGGTCCCGTCGGCCCGAGGGTTGTTGCCTATGTAGAAGTTCGGCCCGAATTGAGCAGTCGTGAGCTGAAAACCTCCCCCGACGATCGCGTTCCGGATCGCGACCGGCGCGAGCACCACCCCGAGACCCAGGAGAAAAATCCCCGCCTGCGCCACGCGACGGCGGTCTAGTAACGAAGGTTCGCCGTACACCGTGGGACCGTCACTCGGCTGTTTGAGGCGAAGCTTCGTTACTGGGCGCCTGAGCAGGAGCCAGTCAAGGTTCGCGCTGGTGATCGCGAGGCTGTTCTCACG
>JACQTH010000261.1 GCA_016210935.1 Acidobacteriota bacterium
AGGACTGGAACCATCTGCAGATTTCGTTCAAGGGACCACGGCTGCAGGTGACGTTGAACGGGACCAGGATCTGCGACGTCATCGACAACCCGACCGACCCGGCTGAAGCCAGGTGGAAGCAAGCCGGACCGATCAGCTTCCAGTGGCCGCCTGGGGGAGAAGCCGGAGGCTTCCCCGGATCGGTCAAGTTCCGGAACATCCGCGTGCGGGAGCTGTAGGACTGTCTCGAATCCTCATCGTCCCCGCGGCGGGGCTTGGCACGCGCCTGGCGATCGGGACGCCGAAGCCTCTCGTCCCCGTCAACGGCCGTCCGATGATCGATCGAGTTCTCGATATCTACGAATCACTGGTCGATCGCGTCATTGTTGTCGTCCATCCTTCGTTGGCGAAGGTTATGGCCACCCACGCTCGGACAACCGGACGCCTCATCGAGCTCTTCGTTCAGGAGACACCCACCGGCATGCTGGACGCCGTCCTACTGCCGCGTGAGTCCGTACGGATGGACACCATCTCGCACGTCTGGATTACGTGGTGTGATCAGGTCGCCATTCGTCCTGACACCGCCGCGCGGCTCGCCGCACTGTCGGTCGCGAATCCGCACGCGCTCCTAGTCCTGCCGACCGTGCGCCGGCGTGCCCCTTACATTCACCTGGAGCGCGACCGTCACGGACGAATCGTCCGCATCCTCCATCGTCGCGAGGGCGACTCGATGCCGGAAACCGGAGAGAGCGACATGGGATTGTTCAGTCTGTCGCGCGAGGCGTACCTGGAGTATCTCCCGCAGTATGCCCGACAGCCTGAAACTGGCGCGGCGACCGACGAGCGAAACTTCCTTCCGTTCATCGCATGGGCCGCCGCGCACGGGGACGTTGTCACGTTTCCATGCCTCGACGAGATCGAGGCGGTCGGCATCAATACAGCCGAAGAGCTCGCCTTGATCGAGTCGTATCTGGAGCGTCGAGACGCCGCGACGACGGGGTAGCATGTCCGCCACCGCGCCACGGGTCCTGTCCATCGTCATTCCGGCGTATAACGAGGAACGGTTCATCGGGACGCTGCTCCGACAGATCGCAGCCGTCGACCTGACGTCGCTCGGCCTTGTGAAGGAGACCATCGTCGTGGACGACTGCTCGCGCGATCGCACCGGTGAAATCGTCGCGCAGCAACCGGGCGTTCGCCTGCATCGGTTGACCCGCAACAGCGGGAAAGGGGCTGCCGTTCGCGCGGGAATCGAGATGGCGACCGGCGATTATCTGATCATTCAGGATGCCGACCTCGAGTATGACCCGAACGATTACGCGCCGATGTTACGCCCGCTGCTGGCCGGGGACGCCGACGCGGTTTACGGCAGTCGCTACATGGCGAGTGGCAAGAAATCGGGCCAGTCCTGGGCCGCCTATCTCGGCGGCCGCAGCTTGAGTCTGATCGCTCTCGCGTGCACGGGGAGATATCTGACCGACACGGTGACGGCGCTCAAGCTGTTCAAGCGGGCACAGATCGCAGAACTGCCACTTGAGACCACGGGATTCGAGCTCGATCACGAAATCACGGCGCGCCTGCTGGCGCGCGGCGCGCGGATTGTCGAGGTGCCGATCGGATATTCACCTCGGACGAAGGAGGAGGGGAAGAAAATAGGCGCGCGTGACTGGCTGATTGGGGCGAGAACGTTCTGGCGCTATCGACGCGGGTGAACGCGGATTAGGCCCCTTACCGGACGGCGTAGATGCGGACTTCCGCATTCCGGAACACGGGCGAGAAGAGCTCCGGGTGGTTGTCGAACTTCGAGACGCCCTCGTACGCGCGCCGCTCGGTGGTGTCCGCGTACAAGTAGTGAATCCCGAGCGCCTTCGCCGACCGCCAGGCCGCGTGGGCGTCGCCCGACGCATAAATCTCCCGCGCCTGCCGGGATTTCTCCTCGTACTCTGGAGTCCGCATTAACGAGATTGGAAGCCCCGCGGCCATCCGTCGCTGCGCGAAGCTTGGAATCAGGCTCCACGTTTCCCTCCCGCGGATCACGGGCTCGGCCTGCACCACCGCATCCGCGGGCGTGTTCGTCCGAATCCATGCGAGCGCCTCCTGCGCCGGCGGCGTCAGCAGGACGGTCCAGTGGAAGCCCGGCCCCATGGCGCGATTGCTGACGTCTTGCGCGTTATACGTGTCGATGATGGTCGTGGGCGATCCCACGGCGAGCACACCGGCTCCGAGCGCAACCGCCGCCAGCCGCCGCCGCGACCGTTCGATCTCAATCAACCCGCGTGCCACGAGTGCAGGCGCGAGCACTTGGAAGATTTGCCCCGTGCGAAATCCCACCCAGAACAGGTCGACGCGCAGAGAGAGAAAGAACATCAGCAGCAGGCTGAGAATCATGCCCGCAAGCGGCGGCCACACCCGTTCCAGTGACATCGATCGGCGTGGTCGCAAGGCGATCGCGATCGGAACCAGGATCGGCCCGAGCGACAACAGCAGGGTCAGGACGGGCGCATTGCGTGCGGGCTCGAACCACCCGATCCGCAGGGCATCGGGCACACGATCGAGCACCTGGTTCAGCACGCACCACCCAAGCGCCGCGAGCACCAGACCGGCGACAGCAGCATGTGGCAGGAGAGGCTGCACGCCCGAGCGTGAACGGGCCGCGTCCGCGAGCACCGCGGCGGCATAGATGACCGAGAAGACGACCCCGATAAAGGGGTTCAACATCACCCCTGCGGCGAGAGCCGCACCCGCCAGCAGGATGGCCCGGCGGCCCGCGCGCACGCCGGCCGTGGTCGCGACGAGGAGCGCGATCAGGGACACGGCGCACGCGGTCGAATGCTGCGGGTTGTACCACATCGAGCGCCGCAAGCCGTCGATGCGGAGCCCCTGAAACGCCCAGGAGGTCAGCGCCTCGATGTTCAAGTCGCGCAGTTCCACCAGCGGACGTCCGAGGTGCAGAAGCGCGGCGCTTCCCCCCAACCCCTCCGCGCTTGCGGCCACGATCGTCAGGAACACCGCAGCCGCAACCGTGAAGGGTCGGTGCGGGACCCAGGTCCAGGCGGCGAGAAAGATGGCGGCCACGAACAGCAGCCCAGCCGCCATGGCGTTCACTTTGAGCGCATCCTGCGCTTCAACCAACGTTTCACTCGCGATCGTCGCGGGCACGAGGAAATAGGTCCAGTAATAATGCAGCGGCGCCGATGCCAGGTACGGGTTCCGCGGTGATCGTTCGTGCTTGCTCAACTCGGCGACCAGCGCGGTGTGCCACACGAAATCAGCCGTGAAATAGGCGCGGTACTGACGATTGCCTTCGGCATCCTTCGTCCCGACGCGTGAGAGCGGCAGCGTCAGGAGGGCGGGAACGAGCAAGAGGAGGAGGAGAAGGGCCGCCGTGTCGGCGCGCCTCCATAAGGGTGGCTGCACCGCCGGCGTGCGCATGCGCCGGCAGCCCGCCCATGTGACGGCCGTCGCGATCGCCCAGGCGGCGACGAACGTCTGCGTGGAGGCGAGGCGCAGATAGTCGACCGCCCAGAACGCCGTAGCCGTGATCGTGTACCCGAACAACGTTCCGGCGATCCACCCCGCCGCATGCCGGCGCCCGAACAGGGCGAAACCGAGCGGCAGCCCGGACAACGTCGCGAGCAGAAACAGCAGCGCATAGAAGTAGGCGCTCCAACCGCCCAGGGCCGCGAGCGCAATCGCGAGCGAGCCGGTCAGTGCAACTGCGGCGCCACGGCTGAGCAACGTGACTGCCGGGACCTGCGGATCGGCAACGGAAGCGGCTCGTTCAGGCGCGGGGCTCGGCCTCCCCGGGCGCAGCCGGCCGTTGAAGAGGACCCACAGCGAATGCAGGCCGTCCAGGATGCGACCCCGTCGATCGCGCTCGGTACCGAGTGGGAGAAACTGGACCGGAACTTCCAAGATGTCGCGCTGATGTCGCAGCAGGTCCACCAGCAGGTACTGGTTCGTGCGCCCGCCGGACAGCGGGGCATCGAGAGCGAGTACATCGGCTGTCCGCACCGCTCGTAGACCCGACAGGGTGTCGGAGATGTAGCGGCCAAAGAGGAGGAGACACGCCAGGCTCAGGAGATGACTGCCGACATAGCTGATCGCGCCAAGGAGAATGTTCCGCCGGTAGCGGAAGCGGTACGACTCCTCCACGTCCCGCGTCGACAGGCGCCGGCTTCCCCACACGGCGTCGAGCCGCCCCAGAAGGAGATGCGTCGCGATGCCGGCGACGTCTTCCCCCCGATAGCGGCCCGATGATTCGAAGAGTACGACGTAGTCGAACCCGCCGGTTTCGATCGCTTCTCGAAGATCGCTGGCAGCCGTGACGGCTTGGACGCCGAACGGTAAGGCGCCGGTGAACGAGCCATCGAAGGGTTCACCCAGGTGCAGGACCGTCACGTCAATGGGCAGATCCCCGACACCTCCGCGCACGAGCTCCAGGATCGTCTGCGCCACGGCATTCACCGAGCGCGCGTCATGCAACAGGACCGCGACCCTCGGCGGCTCGCGACGCTCGCGGAAGGCGCGCATGAACGGTTCGAGGACCTTCGCGGCATCGTGGCGGCCGGTCACGCCGTCCTCGTAGTTCGCGATTCGCACGAGACGGGGATCTTCGAGCGTCTCAATCTGTCCCAGCGGCACATGGGGCCGGGCCGGCTCCTCGTGCCGAGGATCGTTGACGAGGTAATGCGTGATAAGACACGGCGTGGGAACGCAGCGCGTTCCCTTCTCTCGCAAGTGGAAGAGGGCGCGCTCGATGATGTCGACCGCGCTGCTGTCGGTGATTTCCGCATCGGTTTGGAGGTTGGTGACGAGCAGTTTGATCGCCCGAAGATTCCTGGCGATCGCTCCGCCCAAACCAGGTGTCATGTAGGACGGGAACAAGCTCGAATGCTGGGTGCCAGGCGCAAAAATGATCAGATCGGCATCGGCGATGCGGGATGCGAGTCTCGGGTTGAGCCTGATCGCGGCCCGCCGCCGTTCAAAGACCGCGCGAGCCAGCGACGTACCCGCTGCGGCAAGCTCCCGGCGCTCGATGTCGGAGAGGGGCCGGTCAATCAAATAGATCTCGCCGATCCGGTTCCGTCGGGTCCCGTCGACAATCTCGTGCTCGCTGCTCAGAACGGACCCGTCTGATGCCGTCGCAACCAGAAACGCATTGGTGCCGTCCGTCACGTTCTCGACCGTGCCGGGCGGCAGGCCGAGCAGCCCGCAAAAATCGTCGAGGGCCGCATTGAAGTTCCGTCTGTTGAGAAGAAAGGAACCGGCAAAGACGAGATTGCCGACGCAGCAGTCGCTGAAATCAAATGGCCGCTTCGACGCCTCGAGTTCTGCGATGAATGCGTCGAGCCGGGCGTTCACGGCAGGGTGTGCGGTGACGGCCTGGCGGGCCGTCGCCACTGGATCGGGGCACGTGCCGCGCAGGAGGCGCAGATCTATGGCCTCGACGAGCGCGGGCGGACATGTGCCAAGCTGCAACGCCAGCCGCGACGCGTTCTTGCGAAAGTCGGAAGGTCCGAGGCTGTCGCCAAGGAATCGGCGTACCTCACCGGTCGAAGCCCCATCGTCGTAGCCGTTGATGGCCACGGTGAGATAAACGCTTCGATCGGCCGCCAGTAGCTTCAGGAGCGCGCTCGCCCCTCGGCCGCCGGAGAACAGCACGACGCGAAGCATCGAGCTGCGTGTCAACGCGTTCACGGAGGGGCAGATTATCTGGAAACAAGATCAGGAGAGTCAATCAGGGAGACATCCAGCGGCTGAGCTTGCTGCGGAACGCAAGCACAAGAAAGGTGGGCGATGGCAACGTACTACTGAGATGGACGTGACGCGCCGACGCCGAGGCCAAACACCCAGATCGCACCGCCTTCCGGAACCGGCGAGAAGTCCGCCGACAATCGGGCGAGCCGTGACTGCATTGTGCGCGCGTCAATTCCCCAGCCCGATTGGACGGCGATGTACTGCCGGCCCTCAACCATGAAAGATACGGGCTGTCCGATGATTCCCGAGCTGGTCGGGAACTCCCACAACACCGCGCCGGTCAAGGCGTCAAACGCGCGGAACTTTCGATCGCTGGTGCCGCCGCTGAAGACAAGCCCGCCACCGGTGGCCAGGATCGGTCCCCAGTTGGTGGACTTGGCGAAGGTGTGGGTCCAGACACGCTTGCCGGTATCGACGTTCCACGCCTGTACCTCGCCGATGTGGTCCGCGCCCGGCGCCAGATACAACGTGGTCGTCGCACCGATGAAGTTCCTGCCCGGCGTGTATTGGATCGCGCGGCCCTCCATCGTCGCACAGAGATTCTCGTTGGCCGGGATGTAGATCATCCGCGTCTGCGGGCTATAGGCGACCGACGGCCAGTTCTTGCCTCCCCACCATGACGGGCAGAAATCCGCCTTCCTGCCGGTGCCGGGTTTGCGGGCCGGGTCGACGTTCGGGCGTCCGGTCCTCGGGTCCAGGCTGCTGAAGACGTTCTGTTTGACGTACGGCACTCCCTCGTTGAAGCGGATCGGTCCGTCCGTGCGTTCGAGGAACCACAGGTAGCCGTTGCGCGCGACGTTGATCAACCCTTTGATGGTTCGGTCATTGCGCCTGTAATCGACGAGGATCGGCGGCGACACTTCGTCCCAGTCCCACGAGTCGTTTGGGTGATATTGAAAGTATCCCTTCAGCCTGCCGGTGGCGACATCGAGCGCGATCGTCGAGGAGGTATAGAGGTTGTCGCCCGGACGCTGATCGCCCATCCATGGACCGGCGTTGCCCGTGCCCCAGAACACGAGATTGGTCTCGGGGTCGTAGTTGCCGGTCACCCACGCCGGCCCGCCTCCGGTCTTCCACTGATCGCCCTGTGGCCACGTGTCACTACCCGGCTCTCCTGGAGCCGGGATGGTGTATGACTTCCATAATTCCTTGCCCGTGTTGGCATCGTAGGCGGCGACGAAGCCGCGGATGCCGAACTCACCACCCGACGTTCCGATGAGTACCTTTCCATCCACGACGAGCGGCGCCACCGAGAGGTAGTAGCCGCTCTTGTTCTCGTCAACCTTCGTTGTCCAGACTTCCTTGCCCGTTCTCGCGTCAAGCGCGACCAGCACGGCTTCGCCAGAGGCGAAGAACACCCTGTCACCATAGAGCGCCACACCACGGGTGGTCGGGTGCATCCGGATCACGTCGTCTGCCAGCGGCCGCGTGAAACGCCAGAACACCTCGCCGGATCGGGCCTCGATCGCCATCAGTTGGTTGCCAGGCGTCGCGACGAACATGACGCCGTTGTTCACAATCGGCGCCGCCTCGTGGCCATTGGTCACACCAGTGGCCATCACCCACAGCGGCTGCAGCTGCGTGACGCTGGCGCGCGTGATCTGCGCAAGCGGACTGTATCCCCAGCCGTCGTACGTTCGCCGGACCATGAGCCAGTCGCCATCATCCGGCTTCCTCAGGCGTTCGGCTGTCACCGGCTTGTAGTTCTGCAGATTCGGTGGCATCGGGGCGGCCGGCGCCGGTTGCTGGGTGCGGCCGGGCTCGCTGCCGAACGCGAGCAACAGAAAGGCGACGATGACGCGGTAGTGAGTTTTCATAACGGCGGTTCCCCAAAACCGACACGCGAGGTGAACGGTTTCGCAACCACGAGTTTCGCGTCGACAACCTTGAGCGGCAGCGCCGGAAGCATCCGGAGGGCCGGACCCTCGACGACGCGGCCGCTATCTTTTGGATCGAAGGTTGAAAAATGGCACGCGCAGGACAGGTGCTGCTTGTCGGCGAGCCAGTCGTCAATGTCGCAGCCTTCGTGGGTACAGATAGCCGTGTACGCAACGACACCCTCGGCCGCTCTCGACAGCGTCTCAGGCGTGAGGGTTACTGGATCGAGCCGCACGAGGAGCAGTTGATTGAGCCGCGATCCGCTGCGCACGGTCTTGTCGGCCGGGTCCATCGCCCAGGCCATGGTTGGCCTGGCGCTCAGGGGAATGTCATCGGGCCCCAGCGGCGTCGCGCTCGAATCGCCCAGCCTCACGAGCAGGTCGCCTTCTGTGGGTCTGATGGAAGCCGGGTCCTCCTGAGCCGCGATCGAAGGGTCTGCGAGGCGCAGGCCGACACCGAACCCGATGCCGGCCTTCAGGAATGTCCGTCGTTCGAAGCGGCCTCGCATGCCGAAGCGAAGTATACGCACGAAACGTGGCGCGAAGCGGCGCTGGTCGGTTTGAGGCGACGCTTCGCTAGAAATCCAGTCGCAACGTGATCCCGATGTTTCTGGGATTGGTCGTCGCGGTGTACTTGCCCGTGTCCGGCTCCGTGTTGCCATCCGCCGTGAACAAGTAGGTCGCGTTCAGCGTCGTGAACTCGACCTGGTTCCAGAGATTGTACGCCTGGATCTGAATTCGCAGGTTGCCGCCACGGCCCACCTTGACCGGCAACCGTCGCGAAAGCGTGAAGTCCCAGTTCCACCAGGAGGGATGTCGCAGCACCCCGATCGGGGCGTTGCCGAAGTTTCCGATGGCGCCGTTCGGCCGTGGCCGCCGGAACGCGTTCACGTTGAAGTGTGGCTGATCCTCGAACGGCAGACTCCGGTCCACCGTGAAGCCGCTGAAGATCGGCTCGCCGGTCAGCTCGCAACGCACGGCCACGCCGCTCAATGACGGGTCGGTATTCGCCACGCCGCTGAGGTTCGTGTTGCACGTCGGATTGAGGGCATTGCCCGTGGTGAACTGCGTGACACCCGCAGCCTCCCAACCATCCAGCGCGAGCTTCAGGATCGGCACGTCCTTGGCAGGGTTCGGAATCGCGTAGCTGTAGTGGACAACCAGGATGTGGCGACGATCCTGTTGCTGTGAGACCGACGGTGGCCCGTAGTATCGATCGCGGAGGCCCTGCTCTCCATACAACTCCTCGGTCGCGAAATCCCACCCCTGCATCCCCTCGGCCTTGGACAGGGTGTACGCCAGGCCCATCTGCAGCCCTCGGTGCAGCCGCCGCTGAACGTGGATCTGCAGTGCGTTGTAGTTCAGGCTGACGTCGTCGGTGGTCAAGTAGCGCGTGGATCCCAGGCCCGGATAATCGCGGCGCAGGAAGTTGGCGTTGATCGGCTCGTTGCGGAACAGATTGGCGGGGTCGCCATAGGCGAAGACCGGGATGTTGTTCCCGGTCTTGATCCGCCAGAAGTGGCGCCCGAAGTTGCCGACCCACGCCACCTCCGCGACCGTGTCAAAACCGATCTCCCGCTGGAACGCGACGTTGGCCTGGTAATACTTTTCGGGCTGGAGCTTGCCCTGCGGCATCTGATTGCCGTGCACGATCAACGGCGCCCCGGCTGGTAGATTGCCCGTCGCAGGGCTCTCGACGAACCCAACGCCCGCTCGCGCAACCTCCGCCACATCATCGAGCGTCGCGTTGAGGATGGTCCGTGTGCGTGCGATCAAGGGGCCGCCGTTGTAGAGATACTGGCTGCGGTTGATGAAGTTGTAGAAGATCCCCCCGGCGGCGCGGATCGCGGTCTTGCCGTCGCCGGTCACATCCCACGCGAACCCGAGGCGCGGCGCCCACGAGAGTGGGGGCATGTCGTAGTACCAGCCGCTCTTCTTTCCGGGGAGGCCGCCGGTGAACATGCCGTTGGTGATGCTGCCGGTGCCGGGAATCGCGCTGCCGCCGTAGGCTTGCGAGAGGAACACGCCGGGGTTGCGCGGATCGATCGCCCTTCGGTTGGCCGCGCTGCATGCTTGATTACCGGGGACGCCGGTCGTGCACACCGGCCGGTAGAGCAGTGCAGCCTGACGCGAATCCCACAACGCCGGATCGAAGGCCGAGTTCATGTTCCTGGCCTCGTAGACGGCGCCCTCATGCGTCACACGGAGGCCGTAATCGAGCGTCACCCGCGGCGTGATGCGCCAGCTGTCCTGGGCATAGCCGTCCCACTGCCAGTGTCGGACCTCCGCATCGATGCGGTTCGACAGCTCCGTGTAGCTCGTAAACGCGCCGAGCAAGGCGTTCGCATAGCCGTTGCCGGTGCTGAGCGGGTTGTCGGCGCTGTGGCCGAAGTTGTAGACGCCGTTGTAATTGTTCGAACCCGGCTCTGTCTTGCTGTCGCGCTCGATAAAGAATCCGAACTTCAGATTGTGGCGGCCCCTGGTCCACGAGAGGTCGTCCTGGAACGTGTAGCGGTAGTTTTCGTTCCGCCTCGGGAGGGGGCCGTTGCCGCCGCTCGGCCGGTAGGACGTCAAGCCGGACCGTTCGCCGCCGCTATAGAGCATGTCCGGCAGGTACGGATACTCGTCCGTCTGAATCCGGCCCAGGTGCGGGGCGCCAGACGGTCCGTACGGCTCCAACCGCGGCGGATCCAGGCCCATGTTCTGGCGGTACATATCGGTGTAGTCCGAGGGATTGAGTTTCCCGGTGCCCACACGGAAGCCCCAGTGGTTATGTGAGTAGCCCACCGTGATCTCGTTGACCATGGAATCCTTCAGCACCTGGGTGACGGCGCCCGTGACCAGATCGCCGGGGAACATGTTGTTCACCGACCCGATACCGGGTGCCACCCGATTGAACGTGATGCTGTCATCCCGATCGAACAGGGCCCTGACGCTGAAGCGCAGCTTCGGGCTCCAGACGGTGTCGATTCGCGTCACGAAGTTCTTGCGCTTGTGAATGGGCGTCACATCCTGCGCGTCATTCGACGTCCACTCCTGGTTCCTGGCTCGGTTCAGGATGCCGTTGGGCACCGGCAGCAGGTTGAGCATAGCCCGACCCAACGGATGGATGCGTTCCGGGGGGATGATATTTCCGGGGAACGGCTGCCCCGTCAGCGGGTCGATGATCACCTGTAGGGTGCCGTTGATCGCGGGATTCGACGAGGTGCGCCGGGTCTCCGAGAAGTCGCCCATGCGCTCGAGCGCGGTCGGCAGGTTTGTACGGGTCACGTTGGTCGGGCGAATGTCGTCGGTGAGTTCCTGCGACGCAAAGAAGTAGACTTTCTTCCCGCCACTGCGGCTGTCGATGAGCTTCGGGATGACCACGGGCCCACCGATGCTGTAGCCGTACATGTTGACTTCGAAGAACGGCTTCTGGGCGCCCTGTCGCTTGCGGAGGTAGTCGATGGCGTTCCATTCGTCGCGCCGGGCGTTGTACCAGCCCGAGCCCTTGAGCTGGCTCGTGCCCGACTTGGTGACGATGCTGATGAGGCCGCTCGACTGGCGGCCATTCTCGGCCGTGTAGCCGCTGGTGATGACGGTCACCTGGCCGATCGCGTCGATGTTCGGCGTGATGTGCGTCGTGCCGTCGCCGCCTTCCTCGCCGACAGGGACACCATCGATCGTCGTGTTCTTGTTCAGCGAGTGCCCGCCGTTGATGCTCAGGCCGCGCCCCGAGCTCCACGAGGCGAAGTCGCGGCTGAAGGTCGTGTCGACGACGCCGGGCAGGATTTTCATCATGCCGAAGATGTCGCGGCCTTTCACCTGAATCATGGTGAGCTGCTCGCCAGTCACGGTTCGCTGGAGAGAGCTGGACGCGGTCTGTACGGGTGTGACCTCGGAGGTGACCGTCACGCTCTCGGCGATCGCGCCGATCTCCAAGGTCAGTTTGCCGAGGTCGCGAATCTCGGAGCTCAGCAGGTTGATATCGGCGACGGTCACCGTCTTGAAGCTGGCGAGCTCCACACTGAGCCGGTATCGACCCGGATTCAAGGCGGGGATTCGAAACAGGCCCGCCTCGCTCGAGACGGCCGTTCGGGCGGATCCCGTGCTCACCTCGGTGGCGGTCACCAGGGCGCCCGGCAGCGTAGCGCCCGTGCTGTCCACAACCGTGCCGGTGAGGGTGCCGGTGCCCCCGCCCTGGCCAAACGCGGGGACCGTCAGACCGAGTGAGACGAAAACGCAGACCAATAACCGCACCCCAAGAGTCTGCCTGCCATCCATGGTGGGCCTCCCTTCCCTCCCAACCTCTTTGGATAGGACGACGACGCTCAAAAGCCGGCGATAATAGGGCGCGCGGTCGGCGGGATGTAATCGATTACGCTGTCGTTGGGGCGGACCCTATCATGAACGGGCCCGGTCTCGCAATGGGCAGGACTTTCGACGTGGTTCGGGAGGATCTTGGGTGTGTGTGCTGTTCCTCTGACGAAAAGTTTCCGCTGGAGAGCGATCGTGTGACAGCCGATCGGGCGGAAAGCCGATCAGGTGACACCCGCCTGCCGCATGACGGATTCCGCTTTTTGACGGATCTCGCGGGCGACTTCGAAAGGGTCGCCCTGCTGGAATCGCGGCAGAAACAGCTCGACCGAGAGGGCACCGGCATAGCCTTTCTCCGCGAGCGTCCGGAGGATGCGGACCAGCGGCGCAATGCCGTCGCCCGGGATGAACCGGGACGTCGTGTCCAGGAGCTCCCGGGGCATGTCGGGTACATCCTGGAAATGCACGTGCCCGATTTCTCCGGGACGAACCAGATCGAGGTCCTCGAGCTTGTTGAGCCCGGACCAGAAGTGATAGCAGTCGAACAGCGGGGCGACATTCGGATGCGCCGCCGCCCGCGTCAGGTTCAGCAGCGTGGTCAAGGTGGAGATAAACGATGACGTGCGGACGAATTCAGCCATCGCCGTCATCTGGAACTGTTTCGCAATCTCCCCCACCTGACGCATGTTGTCGACGCCGGCCTTGTAGGCATCCGCCGTGAACTTCTCCCTCGTCGTGGTTGGAGAGTAGATTCGGCGCAACCCGAGCGCCGCCGCCATCTCGCAGCGTTTCTTGAAACTCTCCAGTGCGGCGACGTGATTCGGATTCGGCTCCCACAGACCCAGCACGCCACACGCGAAGCAGACGGGTGTCAATCCCAGATCGGTGAGGATCCTGCGTGCCGCCGCCAGAGAGTTGGTCTTCAGGAACTCGTCCAGCAGCGACGCCGTGAGCTCGGCGTACTTGATCCCCGCGCGCGACCAGCCTTCCAGCGATTTTCGATAGCCGGCCCCGGCGGAGGTGTTCTGGTGCATCGCCAGGACCATCTTGCCGCCGGCGGCACCGATCGCCCGCGCGGCGAGCAGCGCCACAGGACTCACGAGCATCGCTCTTCTGGACACCATGGCTCAGTCCTGCTCGCTACCTCCAACTCCTCTCGCGAATGTCATTGTCGATACTGGTGCCTCGTGGCGCTCCACGTCGCCATCAGGTACTCGCCCATATCGAGAGTCCCTGACATGCGATCACCCGCTGCGGTACCGCTGAAGCGGAAGCTCAGCGCATCCCCATGCCGCTCGGTGTACGAGCTGGCGAGCTGCACGCTTGCCCCGTCGATGGTGCCGGCGAGATCGCGCGACACGAAATCGCCTTGATGGGTCCCCTCGATGCGACTGCCCACCTGCTTCAGATGCAGCGTATGCGTGGACGCGCCTGCCGCGTACTCGATCCGCACATCCCATCGGCCCGTCAGTTCCACCGCGGGAGCCGCCGCCGGCGCGGGCGGCACCTGCTTCGGAGGATTCGAGAGGAGCGCGTGAATTCTCTCGGCGACGATCTTCTCCTCGCCGGCGGACATCTGGTAGGGGGTGATGGAAATGCTGGTCTGGCCGTCCCGATCCCGCCCACCAGGGGTGGCCACGCGCGGCTCGTGGTCGAACAGGTGCTTCGCAACGGCCGCGCCGCTGATCCCGAGTCGCTGGGAATCCCATCGAATCGACAGCGACGGCGTGCGGTTGGACAGTCCGGACGGCTCGTTGATCGAGGTTGTGACGCCATCGATGGTAGAGACGCGTTTGGCGATCACGTCGAGCCAGGCCAGCCATCGATTCCACTCGGCCTTGTGGTCTCGCTTCATCCACATTTCAACGGCCATCAGCATCCCGATCGCTTCCTCCTTGCCCACTTTCATCGAGCGCGCAAACCCATGATGCGGCGCGCTGTGTACCCAGGCAGCCTGCACCAGATCCTTGCGTCCCAGGAGCAGCCCGGCGCTCTGCGGGCCGCGCAGACACTTGCCGCCGCTGTAAGCGACGAGCGTGGCGCCGCTTTCGAGATGCACGTTGGGCACGGTCAGGATTTCGGCCGCGGCGTCGACGAGCACGGGCACGCGCTTCTCTTTGGCTATTTGCGCGATCGCCCGCGTGCTGAGCGGGCCTGTGTCTGCAGCCGGGCCTGCCAGGATGTAGACCATGGCGGTGCGCGGCCCGAACGCTGCTTCGAGCTCCTCGGGGGTCGCCACCTCCACGATCCGCACGCCGACGGCGCGGACCGCCGCGTCGTACACGTTGCGCGAGTACGTCGGGATGATCACCTCGTCTTTGGGAAACCCGGCCAGGTTGGGGATGCGCACGTGAAGATCGGGATTCCCGCCGGCCACGCACGCGGCGGTCGCGTGCGTCAGGGCCGCGGCGCATCCCGACGCCACCATCCCCCACTCTGCTTTCGTCAATTCCGCCAGGCGGGCGCCAATCGCCGCCATCAATTCATCGAGGTGGACATGATGCTGCGCGGCCGCACCCATCGCGGCCCGCACTTCCGGCAACATGAGCGACCCGCTGATGATGGTGAAGGTGCCGCGGGCATTGATGAGCGGGCGGACGCCGATGGACTCGTAGATATCCCGGCCGACCCGCAGTCCGTCGGCCGCCGCGGCCACTCCCTCCGCCGTGGCCGCCTCCGCCGGATGTCCTCGCCACAGCGCAGGCACGGTCAGGAGTGCTGATCGACGAAACAGTTCGCGGCGGCTCAGCGCGGTGGCTCCGCGTTTCCACTGGATCATGAGTGACGGCAGCATTACGGTCCTCCTCTGCTCGGCGCGACGTGCGCGTAGACTAGCGAAGCTCCGCCTCAGACCGACCAGCTCCGCTTCGCTAGATCACGAAGCTTTATTCAATAGCCCCGCTACGCGCAAGCTGGCTGTGAATGAGCGTGAGTCGAAGGGCGGGGGCCCCGCGCATCCGCGCGATCCCGCGAGTTCGACCCGGATCCCTCGCACGGCCACGCCCAGCGTGCACGGTTCAGGCTGCGCCGCTCCTGAGGGGCGTGGTCTGAACCGTGTGCGATTGTTATAGTCGTCCTCGTGCGGCCCCCATGGCTCTGCGCCACTGACCGGTCCCGACGAGTCAGCCTGGTTCTGGCGTTCGCGCTGAACGCCGCTTCTGCCGCCGGCCAGCTGCCGCCGCTCCCGCGTCTCGCGCTCGACGCGTATCCCGCCTCGGTGCGCGACGCGGTTTCACGCGTTCACCAAGAAGCCCTCGCCCGTTCCACCGACGCGGACGCGGTGGGAGCGCTCGGACGCATGCTCCACGCCTGGGAGCAGTGGGGTGCGGCACACGACGTGTACGCCCGGGCGCAGGCGCTCGCACCGCGCGTGTTCGAATGGCAT
>JACQTH010000284.1 GCA_016210935.1 Acidobacteriota bacterium
GTCTCGAACAATCCCATGACCACTCCTCGAAACGTGATGTGCTTATGACCGGATTATACTGGTTCCCCTCTCAACAATTGACGCCGTGGTAATTTGGCGTGTGGTGAAAAATGCACCGAGATCACAGAGGACACGGAGATCACAGAGGCAAGCGATCGAAAGCGTTTTTGACCTCCGCGACATCGGCGATCTCCGCAACCCGCGCGGACGCTGACGTTCATCTGGGTGTTCAATGCGTGGAAGCAGTGGTACGCGGCGGCGCTGGAGGCGGTGACGGCGCTCCCGGTCGGAGCCGGTACCGACGACCTGGAGCGCGACGTTGAGAATGGAGTCAGGCAAATCCGAGAACGCTCGCCCCGGGGATTCTGAAGGTCCGCACGCCTGCACGGCCTGCGGTCACCCGGCGATGCTCTTTACCCCGAACGCGCGGCGCGATCCGCGAGAGCGTCCACCGCGATACGAGCCGGCATGGCAATGCACGAAATGCGGACACCTGGAGTTCATCGAAAGATAAGAGTGGAACACTCGTTTCGCCACAGAGATCACCGAGACCCCAGCGAAAAACTAATGTTTCTCCGTGTGCTCTGTGAGCTCTGTGGTAATTCCGTGATGGCAACGTCATGACGCTCGATCCTCTCTCACATCTTCTTCCGCCCGCATACGCGCAGCAGGTCGGGCAGGCAGCCTTCGTCGAGCACGCCTCCGATCGGCGCATCCGGGAGCGCAACAAGGTCACGTATCGTCTGGCGCACTGGCCCATCTGGATCTGGACGTTCTTCATCGCGCCAGGGCCGCTGACCTTCGATCTGTTCGAGAACGGCTTCGATCGCCGGATGGCCGCGTGGCTCGGGTTCGTCGTGGCGGCGACAGGGATTGCCGGCTTGCGGGGCCGACTCCCTGGTGTGGAGCCGCGGCCGTACATCATCAGGTTTACCGAGGACAAACCCAATCCGTTGTACCGTCGTGTCTGTTACACGCTCGCGTGGAGTGCGGTCATCACGTTTGCGGCGCTGAACATCGCCGGCCTCGTCGTCGCGATCGCGACGGGACGGTGGTATTTGAAAGAGATGTATCGCGCGGCGTATTTCCCGATCGCTGGCACCATCTGGCTCCTGGGGGCGCTGGGGCTTCTGCCGCGAGTGAAACGCTCGACGGTAGGCGAGGGACACGAGCGCCGGTATTTCTATGGATCGGTGTGGGCCGTTTGCGCCGCGCAGCCGGTGTTGTGGGTCCTGTGGACCGTGCTGCCGCAGAACCGGGGCGCCGACACCCTGAAGCTTGCGATCTTTCTGGCCGTGCTTGCTTACATGGGCAACCGCGCCAGGCTGGGTCTGTTGCCGCGAACGCGCCCGATCCTGCCCGGGGAGCTGGCCGTGTCGGACTAACCAGTCGGACGACGATACAATACAAGCGTGGATGCCGAGCTTGAAGCCATCCTTCGGATCGTCAGGTCCATCCCCAAGCCGACGACACATCCGGTGACGCTCAGCGATGAATACCTCCGTCTCATCGCGCACGTCGAGAGACTGCCGCAAGATCAGTCCGGGGCCGACAAGACATGGGTGCCGAACCTGATCGAAGGATTTGCGGAGCACTACAAGAAAGCGGTCCGGGTGCGGTAGCGCGTGTGGATCCGCTCCTCCCCCTGGTTCGAGCTCTTCACGAACGCAGCGTGAGATTCGTGGTCATTGGCGTGGGGGGCGCGAACTATCACGCGCTCAGCGCGGGGACCATCTTCACGACCAAGGACAGCGATCTGTTTCTCGCGCCAGACGCCGACAACTTGGTTTCGGCGTGGGCAGCCTGTGAAAGTATCGGTCTCTCGCTGTGGAGCGGCGACGAACCGCTTGACACGCCGCGCGACCGGTGGCTTGCCGAACGTGTCGTGGCCACACGGTCACTCACGCGTGCCGACAACCCGCAGGGTTTCCTCGTCGATCTCAGTCTGACGATGGCGGGTTTCGACTTCGAAGAAGTGTGGCGGGACCGACGAGTCTTTCGGGTCGAGGGTGTGGAGGTGCCGGTCGCAAGGCTCGACCACATTGTTCGATCGAAAGCGGCGGCCGGCCGACCCAAGGATCAACTCTTTCTGGCTACTCACGAAGACGCCCTGAGGCAGATGTTTCCGCGTCTCACCGACGAACCTCAATCAGAGTAGGGTCCGGCGCTCCTTTCGCTGGCGAGTGATGGTACTCGCAGAACCTGGAGCGCTTGTTTCACGCGTGCCACGTTCTCAGGGGAGGCATCGACCAGTAAGTCGATGTCTTTCGTTGTTCGCGCACCGCCATGCGCGATGACCGCGAAGCCGCCGATGAGGATGTAGCGCGCGCGCTGCCTGACCTTCAGCGCCTGTCTTAGCAAGGGTACGTTGTGAGGACTCGTTCGTCGATGTGGGCGTGACCTACTCGTGGCGCAGCGCCGCCACGGGGCTCAACCGTGTGGCGCGCGCCGCAGGGAGCAGGCAGGCGATGACGGTGAGCGTCATGACGCAGACTGCCGCGGCCAGATAGGTGGTGAGGTCGAAACCGCGGATCTCGAACAAGAAACGCTCGAGCAGCCGGCCAGCCCAGAA
>JACQTH010000252.1 GCA_016210935.1 Acidobacteriota bacterium
AATGCTCAGGATCGGCGGCAGATCCTTGCGCACGTACGATAGCGGCGACACCCGACGCGCGATCTCTTCCCGATTGGGCAGGCTGCCCAGCCAGGCCACGGCGTACGTCTTCATGTTCGCGCCATCCAGCAGATCGACGACGTCGGTGATCCCGTACCAGTTGACGACGGCCGCGACTCTCGGAATGTCGCCCGGACACTGCCGATCGAGGCCGGCTGCCGGGGTCAGCATTCCCGTGGTGAGCGACAGGTGTCCGCCTGCGGAGTATCCCGTGGCGACGATGCGGCTGGTATCGAACCCATAGTCCTTGGCGTTCCGGCCAATCCACTGGAGCGCGCAGCGGCAGTCCTCCACGGCCGCTGGCGCGAGCGCGACCCGACCCAGTCGATAGGTGGCGTTCACGACCGCGAAGCCCATCTCGAGGTATGGCAGCATGCGCAGCGCGACGCCTTCCTTGGTGCCGCCGACCCATCCGCCGCCGTGGAGGTGCAGCACGGTGGGGTGCGGGCCGGGCCTCGCGGGCACATACACGTCCAGCTTCGCTTCCCAGTTGCTGGCGGTGAGATAGGTGACATTTGGGACAACGCGATAGTCGTTGGCGACCTGCGCGGTCCATTCCGGCAGTGAGGCCTGCGCCGCCGCGGCGCTGGCGGCCAGCGACAGCAGAACCAGGACGACGCCGATCCGGAGGCGTTTCATGGGTGACTCCTCTGGCGGGAAAACTGTGGCGGATTATACGACCGAGATGCCGGTGTCTGCCATCTCACACCGTCGGGCAGAGCCAGCCGGCTGCCTCTTCCCCTCCGCGCCCAATACCGGGTTCAACGCTGATCGGCCCTTGAACCTCTCCCCCAAGTGAGCCAGAATTCGCAGGCCATCCGCGGATCATCCAGCTGGGCGCGAAAAGCATCTGGTGAGGCACGCCATGAACCGTCGTCTTTTTCTGTCGAAAACCGCGGCCGCGGCGGCCGGACTGGCGCTGGCGTTCCCGAAGCGGAGCCGTGCGCAAACGAGCCCGAACGAGACCGTCAATGTCGCAATCATCGGTCTTCGCGGCGACAACAAGGGCCATCCAACCTGGACCGCTCGAGGCCGGGGGCAGGATCATTACGAACATCTCGCCGCCATCGCAAACGTCCGCATCACCCATGTGGTGGATGTAGACGAGCGGCATTTCAAGGACTCGCTTTCGTTCGTGAAGCAGAAGTTTGGAGGCGACCCAAAGACGGAAACGGATTTCCGGCGTGTCCTCGACGACCGGGACGTCGATGCGGTGACGATCGCCGCTCCCGACCATTGGCATGCCCTGATGACGATCCTGGCCTGCCAGGCAGGAAAGGACGTCTACGTCGAGAAGCCCGTCAGCCACAACATCGTCGAGGGCAGACGGATCATCGACGCGGCTCGGCGATACAGCCGTGTCGTGCAGGTCGGAACTCAGCGGCGCAGCAGCGCCGTCCTCGCCAAGGCCGTCCGGTTCTTGCGTGAAGGAGGGCTGGGAACGGTCTATGCGGGGAAGACCGTCGTGTATCGTCCCAGAGATCCGATCGGTGTGGTTGCGGACAGCGCCGTGCCGCCGGGCGTTCATTACGATTTGTGGCTCGGGCCCGCACCCGCGCGCCCCTTCAACGAGAATCATTTCCACTATCACTGGCACTGGTTCTGGGAATACGGCACGACCGACCTGGGCAACACGGGAGTCCATTCCCTGGACGCGGTACGCTGGCTGCTCGGAAAACAGGAGCATCCTCGCACGGCGTACTGTGTCGGCGGGCTGTACGAGGCCGGCGCTCCGACGGATCAGGCGACGCCGAACACGCAGTACGTCAGCTATCAATATTCGGACGGGACCGAGCTTCACTGCGACATCCGCAACTGGTTCAGCGGTCCGCCCGAGGCTCAGGGCGTCTACATCTTCGGCTCCAAAGGCTGGATGAAAGTCGGCGACGACAAGGCTCAGGTGCACTTCGGACGGAAGAATGACCCTGGCCCCACCCTAACAGCCGACGACAAGCAGGACGCCGGACAGGCGCACTTCGAGAACTTCATCGAATGCGTGCGCTCGCGGAAATCGCAGAACCTGAAGGCGCCGCCCGAAGAGGGTCACCTTTCCACGACCCTCTGCCATCTCGGGAACATTTCCTACCGCGTCGGCCGATCGGTGAAGTTCGATGGGGCGAGCGAGCGGTTCGTGGGCGACGAAGAGGCCGACAAGCTTCTGGGCCGCACGTACCGCGCGCCGTATTTGCTTCCCGATAGGACGTAGACATCTCCTAAGGCCCACATCGTTACAGATGAAGCAAGTTTCTCCGGTCGGCCTTAGGAGCTGTCTTAGGGCCCTCGTTCGCGGGCCGTTCACGGCCCCCCGAGGGTGGCACGTGATACAGCATGGCCGTACACCAGCTCGAGCAGTCGCCCGTGATCTGTTCAGTCACATCCGGTTCCCACCCGGGGATACCGAACGTGTTGACGACGATCCGCGTGCCGGGCTTGAGCGCGCGAAATTTCGGCTCGAGGCGCGCCAGGTTATCGGGCAGCAGAAACAGCGCGAGCACGGTGGCCTTGGAGATGTCGGCCTCGAACATGTCGCCTTCGACGAAGGTGGCTTTCTCACCGACTCCGGCTTCGGCGGCGAGTTGTCGCGAGAGCTGCACCATGTCGGGATTGAACTCCACCCCGAGGGCGCGGGCCCCGCGCCTGGCGGCGGCAATGACCATTCGGCCATCGCCGGATCCGAGGTCGATCACGAAGTCGTCGGGCGTCACCTTCGCCAGGTCCAGCATCTTCTCGACGAGCGCGGGGACTGTCGGAACCCAGACGACGTCCTTCCCCGCCTGGCCCACTTCGGGCTTGAATGACTGTTGGGCGGTCGCTGGAGCGGCCAGGGTCGCGGCCAGGAGAACGGTCAGAACGAAGCGCAGCATGCCGTCAATTGTAATGACGTCGTCAACGCGGGTTGTTCTCGGCGCGGCAACCATACCATGGGTCACCCAAACTCACCTGAGGTGCGGTCTGTGAGGGAGCGCTCGCCACTCGCCTAACGCCGCGACGACGACATCGGCTGTGGTGAGGCGCAGACGAAGCTCGCGGCATCGTCCTTGCTGCCAGCGCCGCTGTACCTCGCGACCATCGGATAGGGGCACAACGGACGCGACCGAAGCGTCTTGCCGTCCCGCCTGAGCGAGGCGATGAGGCGATCCACCGCAGCGCCTCTCTCCACCCACTCCACAAGCGGCGTGATCGAGTCGAACGCCGACGGCCCGTTGCCACCCGCACAATGCAGCACACCGGGCATCATGAACAACCGAAAGAACTCACCCGTGCCGGGGCCCATGGTCTGCCGAACCTGCTCGTAATAGTTGACCCCCATCAGGGGGTTGAGCGCCGGGTCGGTCCATCCGAAGTACATAAGGATCTTGCCGCCTCGTTCGCGGAAGCGGGTCAAATCGGAGTTGGTCGCGTTGAGCAGCGTGCCGATCGGCGTGAGCTTTTCCAGATCCCGATCGAGGTCGAACTGCCGCCAAGCGATCGGCGCGCCCGGAGTGGCCATCTCCTTGAAAAAGCTCTCGGCGAACTGCAGCGCGATGGTCGGCTGCCCCTCGCTGACGATCCAGGGTTGCCAGCCGCTCCGCCGGCCGAACGGCGTGGGGACGAGCGCCTCGCCGCCGACCGGAAACCCCGGGAAGATTCTCACGCCCTTCGAGGTGAGGTCGCCGTACACGGCGCGCAGGGCCTTTACCTGCGCTTCCGAGAGGCACGCATCGTTGTCGGCGCCCGGAGCGCACCGGGGC
>JACQTH010000253.1 GCA_016210935.1 Acidobacteriota bacterium
CTTCAAACGCGCAATCCCGCGTCCATCGCCAGCTGGAAACGAGGCGTTGGCGCGGACGGGCTGCCGAGGGTAGAAGATGTCCGCCGGGTAGTCGAAGAATCTGAACCACTGTGGCAATACGCCAATCACCTGACGAGGCACGCCATTTACCACCAAGGTCGCTGCCAACGGGTCAGCTCGGCCGAACCGGCGCTGCCAGTACACGTAGGAAATGATGGCCGTCGGCGCGCTTCCGGGGAGGTCGTCCCCCTCGGTGAAGCCGCGCCCAAGGATCGGGGTGGCTCCCAAGATCGCCAGGACCTCGTGCGTGACCTCAACGCTCTGCACGGTCTCCGGCTCTCCGGCGCCGGTCACGGTCACGGGCGAACGGTCCCAGTCCCACAGCCCTACCGATTCGAACGTCTCGCTATGATCGCGATACCCGAAGTACACGGCCGGCGAAGCCAACAGCTCGTCGATCCCTGCACCGGGTGCCTCGTGTACCAGCTCGACCAGACGATCCTGTGCGGGATAAGGCAGCGGACGAAGCAGGATCCCGTTCACGACACTGAACATGGCCGTCGTCGCGCCAATACCAAGCGCGAGCGTCAACGTCGCCACGATCGTGAAACCTGGAGCGCGCAGCAGCGCGCGTCCTCCATGGCGGAGATCGCGAAGGAAGTCTTCCATCGACCCAAAGCGGAACTCTTCGCGCGTGCTCTGCCGGGCACGCTCCACCCCGCCAAACTTGATCAGTGCCTGCCGGTGGGCCTCGTCTGGCGCCATGCCGGCTCGCAGGTTCTTCTCCGTCTGGCGCTCGATGTGAAATCGAATTTCTTCGTCGAGTCCTCTGTCGAGTTCGCTGCGTCGACGAAGCGATCGAACACGCTGCCACGCCTCCACCAAGCGACGCATCACGCGCCTCCGCTCTCCAGGGTGGCCTCGAGCACGAGGTTAATCGCATGGGACACGCGGCGCCACTCGGCGAGTTCCTGATTCAAATGGCGTCGTCCTTGGGCTGTGAGCGAGTAGTACCGGGCACGGCGATTGTTCGCCGTCACACGCCATTCCGAACGGATAAGGCCTTGCCGTTCGAGGCGGTAGAGCGCGGGATACAGCGTGCCCTGACCGAGCTGCAACACGCTCTGTGACCACTGCTCGATGCGTTCGGTGATGCCCCAGCCGTGCATCGGTTCGAGCTGCAATGCTCGAAGGACCAGCATGTCCAGCGTGCCCTGCAGCACGTCGCTCTTATCCTTGGCCAATGTGCGTCATCCCCTTTCGACAGTCGAAAGAAAAGTATCAGACCTCCTTTCGAGCGTCAAGGGGTCGGTCGTGGCGATGCGCGAGAGCCCGGAGCGTCTCGGCGAGCGCAACGATCGCGGCATCGACGAACCCGAGCGCGAGATCGTCGAACCGCCGGTTCAAGTCCGCCACATGCCCATACGCCTCCAGGGGCGCGAACCGGTCTCTTGACGGTGAGACGACTGACATGCAAATGTAAGTCATGCCTCAAGTGACTGTTCGCCTGAGTCCGGAGGAGCATCGGCAGCTCGTCCGTGCCGCCCGTCGCCGGCGGATGAAAAAGTCCGCCTACTTGCGCGCCCTCGTGCGTGAACAGCCTCTGGAAACCGCAGCAGACTGGGTGAAGTGGGCGCAACGGCATGAGGGCCGGAAGTGGCTCCGCGACGAGTGACCGGCTATCTGCTCGACGCCTCCTTCGTCATCGCGTTCCTGAGAGAAGTGGAGGCTCGCCAGCAGGGCGATGCCCGCCGGTATCTGGCGGGGTTGCGCCGCGCCAGGGTCTACCTGTCGGTGGTCGCCTACGCCGAAGTCCTGGAGCAAGCGGCAGACCCGCCGGCACTGGCGGCCGAACTGCGGCTGCGCTTTCGGTTCCAAAGCATTGGACAAGACATCGCCGAGCGAGTCGCACTCATGCAGCGACGGGCCGCCCGTCGGATGGGAGAAAACGACGCCTGGATCGCCGCGACGGCCATCAAAGCCGATCTGGCGCTTGTGGCGGACGATGACGACGCGTTCGCGGGCAGAGCACCGCTGCAGTACGTGAACTTCCGGCATCGTTAACGGTAGAAGATCGGATCCTTCTTCAAGGAGCCAGACTCATGAAGCTGTTGAAGCTCCGGCTCGGCGTGCTGCTGGTCGCCTTCACCGCGTCATGCACGCAGTCGCCGGACCCATCTCAATCGCCGCCGCCGACTCAGGCGCCCGCGCCACCGCTAAGACCAGATGGGACCCCCGCGGCGCCGGGGCTTCCGCCGGGGCTTTCACCGGGCCTGCTGGTGAAACCGGATGGCCACCGGGGATTGACGTTCTATCCGGGAAGCCAGGATCTGAAACCAGGCTCGACGCCGGGTCCTGGCGTGCCCAGTGTCCGCCTCACCAAAGACGATCCTGAGAAGGTCGCGGCCTTTTATCGGCAGCGCCTGGGGAACACAGCCAAGGAAAGCCGCGCCGGCAAACGAATCGTCATCGAGGGCCTGACTCCGGCGGGCGGTGTGCGGGTGACGATCGAGCCGGTCACCGGCGGCACGCAGGTGACGATCGCCGAGAAATAGCGGAAGCGTCGAAACCCTGACTTTGCGATACGATCCGCGGACGGATGAACTCCGAGCCTGCAACCTCCGAGTTTCGGTTCGAGAAGCAGAAGACGGAAGCCACGGTGACGCTGTCGAGCGGCGAGGTCCTGCACGGGTGCTTCTTCACCGCGCTGGGCGTCACCTGGCGCGAGGGCCCGGAGCGCGTCGGCGATCTGCTGAATTCCGAGGCGGGGTTTCTGCCGTTCGAGGTTCGGGATGCGGGCGGCGTCCGTACCGTCCTCTGCAACCGAACCCACGTGGTGGCGGTGGCGATCGCGACGAACGAGGCCAGCGAAGACGCCGATTACGCGATCGCGAGACGCCGGCGCGTGTCGATCCACCTGTCAACCGGCGCGCGCATCACGGGCGTCCTGCATGTGGCTCTGCCGGAAGGTCACAATCGATTGAGTGATTGGGCGAGGCTGCCGGACAGGTTCCGCTACGTCGACCGACGACCGAACACTTCTGATCAATACCGCCCACATCGTCGACGTGTCGGAGGTCCCTGACTCGTGAGCGACGCGGCCCGCATCGACCAGCTGTTCCAGGCGATGTGCCAGATCGGCGCGTCGGATCTGCATCTCTGCGTCGGTGCGACCCCGATGGTGCGCAAAGACGGCCGCATGCAGCCGCTGGATCCCGCGGCGCCCGCCCTCACGGAGCAGGAGGTCGTGCAGCTGCTGACCCCGATCATGCCGGAACAGAACCGGCGCGAGTTCGCGGACCGCCACGATACCGACTTCGCGTACGAGATCGCCGGGCTCGCGCGGTTTCGATCGAACGTCTTCGCGGATCGCAAGGGGCCCGGCGCCGTGTTCCGCGTCATCCCTTCCCAGATCAGGACCGCGGAGGCGCTGGGACTGTCGCCGCACATCCTGCAGTTGTGTCAGCTGAACAAAGGGCTGGTGCTCGTGACCGGCCCCACCGGATCGGGCAAATCCACGACCCTCTGCGCGATGATCGACTACATCAACCGGACGCGCGCCGATCATGTCATCACGATCGAGGACCCGATCGAGTTCGTTCACGAGAACCAGAAGTGCCTGATCAACCAGCGCGAGGTCCGGACCCACACCGATTCCTTCAAGGACGCCTTGCGAGCAGCCCTGCGCGAGGATCCGGACATCCTGCTGGTGGGCGAGCTGCGCGACCTCGAGACCGTCGCCATCGCGATCGAAACCGCCGAGACCGGCCATCTCGTCTTCGGCACGCTCCATACCACGACGGCGGCGTCGACCGTCGACCGGATCATCGATCAGTTCCCGGCCGATCACCAGGCGCAGATTCGGGTCATGCTGTCCGAGTCGCTGCGCGGCGTCATCGCACAGACGCTCTGCCGCAAGATTGGCGGCGGCCGGGTCGCAGCGCTCGAGGTGTTGATCGCCACCAACGCGCTCGCGAACCTCATTCGGGAGGGGAAGACCTTCCAGATCCCGTCGATCATGCAGGTGAGCAAAGCGGTCGGGATGGTCACGCTCAACGACGCGCTGCTGGAGCTCGTGATGAAGAAGCAGGTCGCGCCCGAAGAAGCGCTCGGCAAGGCGGTCGACAAGACCGCCTTCGAGGCCCTGTTGAAACGCGCCGGGCTGAGCGTGGGCGGCGAAACACGCCCGCGGCCAGCGGTCGTGTGACGCCGGAGGTAGTGGGTCAGTTTCGATCGGCGCACCCGCTTCGCCGCGTGGCAAAACAGCCTTCCGGCGCTGGCCTCACGATCGCGGCGTCGGTGGGGGTTCGCCGGTCGCCGGTGAGCCGACTGTTCCGCGTCGGGGTTAGCCGTGCGCTGATCGCGTACTCATCGCCGACGCCGCTCGCGCCGCCTGCAGGCTGTTTTGCGGATATCTTGTGACACGCGGCTCAGAGGGCGCGCCAATCGAAACTGACCCACTACCCGCCGAAGCCCCTCACGCCCGCCTAACAGCGCTCGTGTTATATTCAAAGGTCCGCGATCGACCGATCGTCCTCGCGATCTTCCCGCCGTGCCGAGGTAGCTCAGTTGGTAGAGCACGTGACTGAAAATCACGGTGTCGGCAGTTCGATTCTGCCCCTCGGCACCATCTACTAACCCCCGCACTCCAAAGACTTCCGGCCGTCTGGTTGCGCGACATGCTCGCGTGCGCATGGCCTCAGGCTGACAATTCGCAGACAATCGCGTCAGGCTGACCTGTGCCGTCATGCCTTCCCCCATCCCAGCTTGGCGGTCATCGCATCCGTGAGCTCGTCGTCGGTGACGTTGAGATAGCGCTGCGTCACGAGGAGCGACGAGTGCCCCAAAAGTAATTGAATCTCTCGGAGGTCCAAGCCCCGTTCGCGCCATCGACAGGCCGACTCATGCCGCAGATCGTGCCAGCGGAGGTCAATGCGCTTGAGGGCTTCGGTGTTCACGCGGCCCTTCCGCTTGTCGCGCTCGGATGATTCGCCATGTGCGAGCAGGACGAGCGTTTCCCAGGCCGTGCGGAAGTTTGCGACGGGCTCTCCTGTCGCGCTGCCGAAGACGTACTTCTCAGGCTTCAGGAAGCGCCGGCCTTCGAGAATCGTTGCGAGCCGACCCTTAGGGTCGAAGGGCACCGCTCGAGGTTTCGCGCTCTTCGCCGTTTCGCCCCGGATAATGGCCCGGTGCTTCGTCCAATCCACGTCGCGGTTGCGAAGCGCCAACATCTCACCCCGACGCACGCCCAAATCAAGCGCAGCGATGATGCGCGGGCGCATCTCCCGGCCTGCGTGCCAATGCTCCGCGGTGTCGATTGTGTCGCACGCCTGGAGGAGCGCGAGTTCTTCGGCCGGATAGATGCGCCGAGCGCGCTGGCTCTCGCGTTTCGTGCTGACGACGATGCTGTACCGACCAAACGGGGTGCGGGCAATCAGTTCCCGTGCGTGCGCCCACCCGAGCAGGTGGCGCAGACGCGCGAGGTAGCGGTTCACGGTGGCGAGCTTCCGATCCTTCAGGGCGCGCCGAAAGTCCTCGATTGGCTCGGGCCGCTCGAGCATTGTCAGTGGGAGTTCGCCCAGGTGCGTCCGGAGGATATTCAACGCACTCTCCGCGCTCTTCTGCCCTTTCAGTTGCGGCACGTGACTCTTGAGATAGAGGTCCACGCACCCGCCAAAGGTCAGCGCGGCTGGATCAGCGGGGGCGGGCGGCACACGCGGATCGCGTCCCGCAACGACGTCGGCCAGGAACCGCGGCTCCCATCGTTTCTCGGCTTCTTGTTTTGTCCGCACCGGTTCCGTCGCCCCGCGCTGGAGCGCATACTCGTTGACCGGCATCCGATGGCGGATTCCGCGATACATCACATCGAACCACCACGGATGCGAGCACCGGTGATCGCCGTAGGGACAACCCTTCCCGGCACCCTTCGCCGTGCAGATTTTGCGAACGCTCATCGCGTCCTACCTGGTTTTGCCGCCACCGGCCATCCACCGATTGAGTTCGCTCTCACGAATGCGCACGCACTGCAGCCGGGCACCGAACCGTTCGACCTTCAAGTGTCCAGC
>JACQTH010000264.1 GCA_016210935.1 Acidobacteriota bacterium
ATCAATGTTTGATCGTCCGGCTGCCCCTCGACTCGCGCTCGGGGCACCCTGAGCAACGTCGAAGGGTGAAGGAACCTGTGGAAAACGCCTGAACGAAGCGCGTTTTCCACAAGGTTCAGCCGGAAGCCACGATGGGCCCCGGTAATTGATCGTGGGATCCCCGCCTCCGACGACGATCAAATCGCCGGTGAGGTGTCCGGCCTCGATCTGCGCACTCGTCTCCAGGCGCGTCTCGAACCGGTAGTCCCAGCCCAGTCGCTCGGCCGCGGCGGCCATCGTCACGAGCTTCATGTTCGACGCCGGCATCATCAGCTTGGCCGCGTTGACCTGATAGAGGGTGTCGTCGTGATCCTGCGAGCGGACGAGCACCGCCCAGGTCATGCGCTGCAGGTCCGGTGCGCCGAGGATGGCGTCGAAGTCGCGCTGCAGGTGCGCGATGGCAGTGCGCGCCGCGCGGGTCGTGCCGGGAATGATGGGCCGCGGAGCGCGGGCGCACGCCGGGGAGATGGTGAGGACGATGATGAGCGCGAGAAGGCGGCTCGTTTGAGAAATGGTCGTGCTCGCCTGAGGCCGTGCCGCCAATCGTCTGAAGTCGATCGACTGCGCGGATGCGCGACGGGCCCGGCCCAAGCCGGGCACTACGACTGCCCTCACGGTTTTTTCATGGGCTCCGGGGCTGGGGCGGGGGCATTCAGATCGTCCAGCGCCTTGAGCACGTCATCGAAATCGGTGGTCTCGATCTGCGCCGCGCCGGCGTCGCCGCGGCGCGAGGCGTAGACATTATCGCCCGCTCGGCCGAACACGACCCGCTCGTCCTTGCCGTCGTACTTGGCGGCGACGCTCAGGACAGGCGTTTCGAGGCTTGTCTTGATCTTCGCAGCGTCACTTACAGGAAACGACTTCGCGCGCAGGTTGGACACTTTCATCAGCAGCGTGTCCATCTTGGAGCTGTCGACATCTTTCGCCGACGGCGACACCTGCCGCCATCTTTCCTGGCCCCCGCTGTCTTTGCTTTTTTCGAAGACCCACGTGTCCCTGCCGCGCGTCAGCTCCAGCCGCTCCGCATTGAACGATCGGAACTTGAAGAGGTCCTTGTCCCGGAAGTCGTCGACCGGCTTCTTGATGTCGTCGACGAGCGATTTGTCGACCGTGAAGACCAGCGGCCGGGCCGACTCGCGCGCGTACACGGCGCTGTCGGGCGCCTCCTTCCCTATCGTCAACTGATGGCGGGCGCTCGCGGCGCCGACCGTAATCGTCACGGCCGGCTTGTCGAGCCCGTATTCCGCGGGTTTTGTGGCGTCCGGTGCCACGATCGATTTCATCTGCGCCGACTGCAGGCGGCCGATGACGCCTTCGACCGCCGGTACATCCGCGCGGGCATCGACCGGCCGGACCATCGTCCAGTCCTCGCCGGGTTTCTTCTCGAAGCGCATCTGGGTTCCGTTCGGCGCCGCCGACGCGATTTCGACGGCGTCGACCTTGTCGCGCTCGAACTTCAGGACCGCCTTGTCGCGCAGGTTGAAGGGTGTCTTGTTGAACGATCCGTCCAGGTAGCCGGCGATGAGAAAGATCTTGTTCTCGTCCGGCAGCTTCGCGTACAGATCGCCGCCGGTCGCGGTCTTGCCCCCAATCAGCAGCCGTTTCTCCGTGCCGTCCGCCCTGTATCCCACCTCGATGCGCGGCTCGGCGAGGCCATATTGTTTCAAATCCCCAGGGCTTTCTTCGACGACGCGCTGGATCTCGAGATTCGTCAGATTGCTCGTGATTGACGACACTTCGGATTCGTCGACCGCCTGCTGCTCGGGTTTGACGAGCATCCACCTGCCGTCGGACTTCCTGAGCTCCGACCGCTCGCCGGACTCCGCCTTGACCGACAGTTCGGTGATCTTGTCCGCCTCGACCGTGAAGACCTTCGGCTTGGCCTCGGGCGTGTCGCCGGCGGGACGCTTCGATTCGTAGAAGTAGATGTAGCCGAGCAGACCGAGAAAGACGACGAGCAGGATCAGGGTCGATCGAAAGCCACGCATGAAAGTTCACCACTGGCCCGGCTGAAGCCGGGCACTACGACTAGGATCAGGATCTTCCGCCTGAAGGCGGAAGCCACGACTAACGCCTCCGCCACCAGGTGTAGATACCGCCGGCCAGCACCGCGCCCGGAATGATGACGAGCGACAGCCAGAAGATGCGCTGCTGCTGATCCGCGGTCAACGTAATACGGCGATCTTCCGGCTCTTTGGGGCGGATGGAGATCAGGTTCTCCTGCTGGGACAGCCAGTTCACGGTGTTGAGGAACAGGTCGCGGTTCCCCGAGATGCCGAAGGCGTTGTTGCTGGCGAAGTCGGAGTCGCCGAACGCCGCCACCCGGGCCTCGGGCTTCTGTCCTTCCCCTTCCTTACCGCCATCGGGAGCCTTCGCGTCGGGAGCCTCGCCAGTCACCGCGACGGCGATCGAGACAGGCCCCTGCTTGTCGCCCTTGTCGGTGTTCATCTCCACTTCACGCGAGGTCAGGAGCCGCTGGATG
>JACQTH010000257.1 GCA_016210935.1 Acidobacteriota bacterium
AGCGACGCCGCGAGCGATTTGGCGAAGGCGACCCCGACCAGAAGCGAGCCCACGAGCCCCGGGCCCTGGGTAACTGCGACCGCATCGACGTCGGCCAGCGGGAGGGTCGCGTCAGAGAGTGCGCGCTCGACAACTCCACAGATGTCACGGACGTGTTGACGCGAAGCGAGCTCCGGCACGACGCCGCCCCACTCGCGATGAATCGGGACCTGCGAGGCCACGATGTTCGATCGGATCGCCCAGGGGTGGGAGGGATCGCCCGTCTCCCCGACGACGGCGGCCGAGGTCTCATCGCAGGATGTCTCGATGCCAAGCATGCGCACCTGGGGAGTCATGACGTCGTCGCGCCGCCCTGCATCGCCAGCGCCAGCGTTTCGGTGTACGGGGACCGGAAGACGCCGCGTTCGGTGATGATGGCCGACACCAGCCGGCTGGGCGTGACGTCGAACGCGGGATTGCGAATGAGCGCGCCTTCCGGCGTCAGCTGCGAGGAGCCGAGATGCGTGATCTCGCGACGGTCACGTTCTTCGATCGGAATCTGCGCTCCGTCGGGCGTCGACAGGTCGATCGTGGAGACCGGCGCAGCGACGTAAAACGGAATGTTGTGCTCTTTGGCGAGCACGGCCACGGTGTAGGTGCCGATCTTGTTCGCCACGTCGCCGTTCGCGGCGATGCGATCCGCGCCCACGACGACGAGATCGATGCGACCGTCGCGCATCAGCGAGCCCGCCATGCTGTCGGTGATGACCGTCGTTTGAATGCCGTCGCGAACGAGCTCCCAGGCTGTCAGGCGCGCGCCCTGCAGGAACGGCCGCGTCTCGTCGGCGAACACCGCCACGCGCTTGCCCTGTTCCGCGGCGGCACGGATCACGCCGAGCGCGCTGCCGTATCCGGCCGTCGCGAGCGCGCCCGCGTTGCAATGCGTCAGCACCCGCGCGTCCTGAGGCACGAGCTCGGCCCCGAAGTGGCCGAGCGCCCGACAGGCGGCGACATCTTCGTCGTGAATCGCTCGCGCGTCGGCCTGCAACCGATCCTTGATCTCGTCGACGGACAGGCCCGCCTGAGCGGCCGCCGCGAACGTCCGCTTCATGCGCTCGATGGCCCAGAAGAGGTTCACGGCCGTCGGCCGCGTCGCCGCCATCAGCTCGCAGAGCTTCTGAAATTCAGCGGCGAGCTTCGCCGTCCCGGTGACCTTGCTGCGCCGGACCCCCAGGGCCAGCCCCATGGCGGCGGCGACACCGATGGCCGGTGCACCGCGAATCACCATCGTCTTGATCGCGCGCGCGACCTCAGCCGCGGTGCGACAGCGCACGTAGACCTCCGCGCCCGGCAGTTTCCGCTGATCGATCATGACGATCGCGTCGTCGTGCCAATCGATGGTGGGGAGCATGAAGAAATGATAGCAGTAGGGAGCAGTGGGCAGTGGGCAGTGGAAGGGGCCGCGCTACCGCGCGGCCCACATCAAAAACGTTCTGCACACCGCCCACTGCCCACTGTTATTTCCCGCCAAGCAGCCGTGCGTCGAACGGCAAGGGCAGCAGCTGGCTCAGACGAAACCGGCCTGTTTCGCAGGTCAGGTTCGCCAGCACGACCTCGAGATCCCCGCCGAATTCCCACAGAACCTGCCGGCAGGCGCCGCATGGTGGCGTCGGTGACGCGGTGTCGCTCACGACGGCGACGGCAGCAAAGTCGCGGTGCCCCTCGGAGAGCGCCTTGAACATCGCCACGCGTTCGGCACACATCGTCAGCCCGTAGCTGGCATTCTCGACGTTGCAGCCGGTGACAATCGTGCCGCCCGTCGTTTGCAGGGCGGCGCCGACCTTGAACCCGGAGAACGGCGCGACGGCGCGTTCCCTGGCTTCGCGGGCCGCCTTGATCAGCGCAGTCATCAAATCCTTTCGATGACGCCCTTCAGCAGGGCGACGAACTGGCCCCGCACGCGCGCCGTCGTTTCCATGACTTCGGCGTGATGCAGCGGCTCGGGCAGGATGCCCGCGGCCATGTTCGAGATGCACGAGATGCCGAGCACTTCCAGGCCCATATGGCGCGCCGCGATCGCTTCGGGCACCGTCGACATCCCGACCGCGTCGGCGCCGATCCCGCGCAGAAACCGAATCTCGGCCGGCGTTTCGTAACTCGGCCCGTGCAAGGCGACATAGACCCCATGCGCGAGGGAGAGATTCTGCTCCCGCGCGACGTGATCGGCGAGAGTCCGCAGCCGCTTCGAGTACACCTCGCTCATATCCGGGAACCGGCAACCGAGGCGATCGTCGTTCTCGCCGATCAGCGGATTGGATCCCAGCAGATTGATGTGATCGTCGATCACCATCAACACGCCTTTGGGAAACGATTGATTGATGCCGCCTGCCGCGTTCGTGAGGATCAGCGCCCGCACACCGAGCAGCCCCATGACCCGGACGCCGAAGACGACGGCGGCCAACGGGTGGCCTTCGTAAAAATGAACCCGTCCCGACAGCGCCGCGACACGACGAAGCGCAAGCGTGCCGATCACGAGCTTCCCCTCGTGCCCGATGACGGCCGACCGCGGCCAATGCGGTATCGACTCGTATGGAATCGTGAGGGGGTCGGCCAGCTCGCCGGCGAACGGCCCAAGGCCTGATCCGAGAACGACCGCCACCTCTGGCGGCTGTGGTGCCTCTCGCTTCAGATAGTCGACGGCTTCAGAGAGGTGATCGAAAGAATCCACGTTGATGACAGCAGAGTGCCCAGGCACTCTAAATCATCGCCGCCGCGAGCGAGGCGTTGATGAGCGTCGCCAGGAAGCCGGCCAGCAGCGCCCGGCCGCCGAGCCTCGCCAGATCGCCGCGGCGCGTCGGGGCCATGCCGCCGATGCCCCCGAGCTGAATCCCAATCGACGCAAAGTTCGCGAACCCGGTGAGCGCGAACGTGGCCAGCGCGTACGTGCGCGGGTCGAGCGCCTCGCGATACTGACTCGTCAGCTTCACGAACGCCACGAATTCGTTCGCGACGAGCTTCGTGCCGAGCAGATCGGCCACCGCGGGAATGTGGGCCGCAGGCACCCCCATCAGGAACGCCACGGGCGCGAAGACGTACGAAAAGATCTTCGCGAGCGAGAGCGCCGGATTGATGAGCGCGAGCAGGAAATCGAAGAACGCGATGAAGGCCAGGAACGCGATCAACATCGCCGCGATGTTGATCGCCAGCACCACGCCGTCGGAGGCGCCCGCCGACGCCGCATCGATGACGTTCTGATGTTGGCGCTCGACCATGAGCCTGACGTCGCCGCGCGTGACCGGCTCCTCCATCTCCGGCAGCAGCAGCTTCGACAGGTACAGGCCGCACGGCGCCGCCATCACGCTCGTCGTCAGAATCGCCACCGGGTTCGCGCCCAGCGCGATGTAGACCGCCATGACCCCGCCGGAAATCGTCGCGAGTCCGCCCACCATCAACGCCAGCAGTTCCGATCGCGTCATCTGAGGGACGTAGGGTTTGACGATGATGGGCGCTTCGGTCTGCCCCATGAAGACATTCGCGGCGGCCGAGAGTGTCTCGGCGCCGCTCGTCTGCAGCAGATACATCATCACCCGCGCCATCATCTTGACGATGAACTGCAGGATCCCGAAGTAGTACAGGAC